>JAZDJM010000352.1:0-3536 GCA_043804305.1 Bacteroidota bacterium | reverse complement strand
TTGATACCTATCAAAAAATAAAAAGTAGCGCTCCAATTGATAAAATGATTAGCTTCGTGATATACTATGAAGCACATCTTCGTATAAAATGTTTTTTTGTTTTTTTTAAAACCTAATACTATTCTGAAATGACAATCAGGTACAAAGCAGTGCGAATGGCACAGCCCGGCATAAAAGGCGGCGGCGATTATAAACAATTTCCGCGATTGCATAAACGCAAAAAAGTAAACCTTCGCGAAGTGGCAAATCTCATTTCTTCGCGCTGCACCCTTCATTCGGTTGATATTTTAGCGGCGCTAACCGCATTTTCCGAAGTAATTCCCGAATTATTGCTCGACAATACAAGCGTGGAACTTGGCGATTTGGGCGTTTTTTCTCTTCATCTAAAAGGCGAAGGCGTAGATTTGGATCAAACACTTACTAAATCGGCCATAAAAGAAGTAAAAATTGCCTTTCGCCCCAGTCGTAGGATTAAGCAAGAACTTCGTACTGCAAGATTTACCAGGCAGTAATTCGGATTGAAAAATTAATAAATATGTTTTCTCGGTATATGTGTCAACGTGGATTATTATCACCACAGAGGCACGTAGGCACAGAGTTCAAGAATTGCATTAAACAGCTCTGTGTCTTTGTGTCTCAGTGGTTATATTCTGATTGAAAAATTAAGAAATAAGTTTTCTCGGTATATGTGTCAACGTGGATTAATATCACCGCAGAGGCACGTAGGCACAGAGTTCAAGAATTGCATTAAACAGCTTTGTGTCTTTGTGTCTCAGTGGTTATTTATCATAAACACAAAAGGGGTTATTTATAATAATCCATAATATTTCCCGAAATCAAGACCAAAGAAATTTCAGCAAGTTTGGTCTGGTATTGAATGGATATCAGGCTTTCGCGCGCATCGAGCAAACTTTTCTGCACTTCTCTTAAATCAATGCCCGAAAGGCTGCCCAGTTTATAGCGTTCCAGGGCAATTTCCAGATTTTCGGTTGCAGTCTGCAAGTTTTGTTCTTCAAGCTTTATTAACCTTAAATTATTGCTGTAGGCATGATAAATGGTAAATAAATCGGCTTTAATGCCTTGCTCAATTTCCTTGTATTTCAGCGCTTTATTTTTCATATCGATGCTTGAATTGTTCAGACTTCTTTTCTGATTATGGCCGTCAAATACATTAAAACCGAGGTTCAAAGCATAGTTCATTCCAGTGGTCTGTTGGTTTAAATTTGTTCCGCCGGAATAGCTGTTCAGATTGTAACTGTAGCCCGAACTAAAACTAAGATAGGGGTATGATCGAGAAGCAATAAGTTTATAATCGTAAGCCGAAACACTTTTGTTCTTTGAGGCTATCTCTAGTGCCGTATTTTTCAAATAGGTGTCGTTCAATAATTTATCGTAAATAAGTTCCTGATTTACAATTATTGCGCTGTCGATCGGATAAAAGGTTTTTTCTAAATTATCCGGGGCCGTCAGTTCGTTCAGGCTGATTTGCGCCGCCCTGACCACTTCATATTGTTTTGAAAGATAGGAGCTGTCGGCATTTAAATAAACCCGCGACTGCAATACCTGAAGTTTTGAACTTGAACCAAGCAGATAACGTTCTTCATCAATTCTAAGCCGTTCTCGCGAAAGGGTAAGGGCATATTTAAGATTGACAAGCACCTGCAATTGCTTGATGTAATTGGAATAAGCAGAAACAATATCGGCAATCAGGTTTTGGATACTTAACTGGGTGTTTAGTTCGCCCAATTGTTTCAGTTCATCAAGTTTTTTATAAGTAGTTTGCACATTAAAACCATCAAAAAGAGTCATTCCTAAACTTAAAGCTGCATTAGCAGTGGTGTTGTAAATATCGGTAGTAATTACTTGTCCGCCTTCTCTAAGGTTTTGAGTGGTATTGTTTAATGTCCCGCTGTACCTGCTGCTTAAATCGATGCTTGGCAGATAGCCGGCATTGCCTTTGGTAAAATTATTTTTAGCAATTGTTTCCGTATTTCGGGCAATTTGTATCGAAAAGTTTTGTTCAAGTCCCATACCAATCAATTGATTGAGGCTCATAGATTCCTGTGCAAACATCAATGGAGCGAAAGAAAACAGGAGGAGCGTGAAAAAGATAGGCTTAATTTTCATTTTCGGATGTTTTTGTTTCATTTGAAATATATAAATAAATGGCCGGGACTACATAAAGTGTGAGGAATGTAGACAAAAGCACACCTCCAATTACGGCAGTACCCATGGCAATGCGGCTTTGAGCGCCTTCGCCAAGGCCTAAAGCAAGTGGAGCTATACCTAAAACAGTGGCCATGCTGGTCATTAATATAGGCCTGAATCGGGCAGCGGCAGAAGATTTTATGGCTTCCAGTTTCGATAATCCGGCCGATTTTCTTTGGTTGGCAAATTCAACGATAAGAATACCGTTTTTGGATACCAAACCAATGAGCATAATAATACCAATCTGGCTGAAAATATTCATGGTAATGTTAAAATACCACATAAACACCAATGCGCCGGTTAAGGCGAGAGGTACGGTCATCATTACGATTAATGGCGATTTAAAACTTTCGAATTGGGCTGCCAGCACAAGGAAAATTAAAATTAGGGCCAGAACAAAGGCAAACATCAGACTCGATGAACTTTCGCGAAAGTCTTTTGAATCGCCGGACAAAGCAGTTCTGAACGTATCGTCGAGCACTTCGGCAGCTATTTTATCCATTTCTTCAAGTCCTTCGCTTATCGTTTTTCCTTTGGCCAATCCTGCCGAAACGGTGGCCGCCACAAAACGGTTATAACGATAGAGTTGGGGAGGGGCAGTTTCTTCAGATAGATCGATTAAATTATCAAACTGTATCATATCGCCGGCATTGTTTCTAACGTATAAAGATTTGAGGTCGAGCGGTTTATTTCTATCACTGCGGGCAAGATCTCCTAAAATCTGGTATTGTTTTCCGTTCATAAAGAAATAGCCGAAACGCTGTCCGCTCAATGCCAATTGAAGCGTTTGGCCTATGTTTTGAGTAGATACGCCCAATGAAGTCGCTTTTTCGCGATTGATGTGGATACGCAGTTCAGGTTTTGTGAATTTCAGATTAACGTCGGCTTGTTGAAATACAGGGTTGGCATTTACTTTTTCCATAAACGCCGGAAGAATTTCCCTCAGTTTTTCTATCGATGTGGCCTGAAGTACATATTGCACCGGCCTTCCTGATCGCCTTCCTCCAAAGGTAGATTGTTGGTTGACAAAGGCTCTTGCTTTTGTTTTTTTGCTTAATGACGCAGAAAGGGCATCAGCAATTTCCTGCTGTGTACGTTCTCTTTCGTCAGGATTTAAGAGCATAACCCTGACATTTCCGCCGCCTCCGCCTCTGATAAAATTGATTATCCCTTCGCGTTCAGGAATTTCATTTTCAACAGTTTCGGCAACATCATCGGTATAAGCCAGCATAAATTCATAGGTTGTGCCCTCAGTGGCAGAAGTGCTTACCGTTACCTGCGAACGATCTTCGAGTGGCGCCATTTCTGCAGGTATGGTTTTCCAGACG
>JAZDJM010000351.1:0-2929 GCA_043804305.1 Bacteroidota bacterium | reverse complement strand
AGAAAAACAAATGGGATTTTTGAAAAAAACGGAATAGCATCAAAGCGAAAACTAACGAAAAAAATTATTTTTACATAAAAATTTAATCATCAATACATTACAAATGAATACAATTATAAAGTCAGATTTTAGTTTCCCGGGATTGACAGATATTTATAAAGGTAAAGTCAGAGACGTTTATACCATAAACGAAGAATTATTGGTTATGCTGGTCAGCGACCGCATCTCGGCCTTCGATGTGGTTTTACCAAAGGGAATTCCTTATAAAGGACAGGTTCTTAATCAAATAGCTTCCAAATTTTTAGATGCAACTTCCGACATTGTGCCAAATTGGAAAATTGCAACTCCCGATCCAATGGTAACAGTTGGTATTCATTGCGAGCCTTTTCCCGTCGAAATGATTATCCGTGGCTATCTAACAGGTTCATCCTGGCGTACTTACAAAAGTGGCGCCCGCGAAATTTGCGGAGTTCCAATTCCTGATGGGATGCGTGAACATGAGCGGTTTCCGGCTCCAATCATTACACCAACCACCAAAGCCGAACAAGGTGCCCATGATGAGGATATTTCAAAAACAAGAATCCTGAGAGGCGGATTGGTTTCGCCCGAAGATTATGAACTCCTCGAAAAATATACAATGGAATTGTTTGAGCGGGGAAGTGCAATTGCCGATGAACGAGGTTTAATTCTGGTGGATACAAAATATGAGTTCGGGAAAAAAGATGGTGTAATTTATTTGATTGACGAAATTCACACCCCCGATTCTTCGCGCTATTTTTACAAAGAAGGCTACGAAGAACGCTTTGCCAAAGGCGAACCTCAAAAACAATTATCAAAGGAATTTGTACGCGAATGGCTGATGGAAAACGGATTTCAGGGTCGCGAAGGCGAAAAATTGCCACTTATGACTAATGAATTTGTCAATTCGGTTTCTGAACGTTATATCGAACTATACGAACAAATTACCGGCGAAGCTTTTGTGAAAGTGGACTCTTCGAACGTTTTAAAACGTGTGGAGAAAAACATTTTGGCTTATCTCAAGAAAATGAATGAAGCTAAATAATGTTTTTAGAATCATTCAGAAAAAAACAATAGTAGTTTTTAGTACAGGGATTGATACACTTCAAGAATAATTTATCTGCTGGTTTTATTGACCGAAAAGCAGCAAGTCAAAATAAGTCATTCGATAAGTTCATCAAAATTCTTATTATTGTAGATTAAATCTGCCCTGCATGAAATATGTATATTTTTTTGTTTTCCTATTAATACCTACCCAGTTCATATTCTCACAAGAATTACCTATTGGCAGCTGGCGCGATGAATTGCCCTACAATCAATTGATTGCTCTTGCCGAATCGAACGATTATATCTATGCTGCAACTCCATATAGTGTATTAAGTTATCACAAAAACACAGCGGTATTTGAGCGCATTTCCAAAGTAAACGGTTTATCTGACTTTGGAGTTAAAACCATTGCTTACACTAAAAATTACAATTCACTTCTTATTGCTTACACTAACTCAAATATCGATTTAATAAAGGACGGAAAAATTATTAATCTGTCGGATATTAAAAGAAAATCAATTTTAGGTAATAAGACTATTTACAATATTTTGTTCGTTAATCAGTTTGCCTATCTTTCCTGTGGTTTTGGAATTGTGGTTGTTGATATTTTGAAAGAGGAAATAAAAGATACTTATTATCTGAGCAATTCCGGAAATTCGATCAAAGTCTACGATCTGGCCATTTTGGATAATGAATTTTTTGCCGCAACCGAAAATGGAATTTACAGGGCTGGAGTCACAAACCCAAACCTTGCAAATTTTGCCAACTGGACAAAACTGAATCATCTGCCATTTCCAAACGATCCGTACAATCACATCGAAAAATTTCAGAATTATTTGGTAGCTAATCGTTTGACTAACATTTCAAACGATCAGTTCTTCGCAGTTACTAAAAGTAATTGGATTGCAATGACCTGTCCCATCAATGAAAAAACTCATGGTTTATACGTTTTTGATGATAAATTATACAGTGTACATCCATCGGCTATTGGCCTTTTTAATACAAATTTTGAATTTATACGACGTCTTGATTCATACGGACAAAGTTTTAGCGCTAATCCACAAGTAGGAGCAATTTTAAAATCGGCAGAACAAAAGTTTTATATTGCGGATAAACTCCAGGGTTTAGTAATATCTCCTGATTTACTGAACTTTACACCAAATGTATTGAACGGACCAAGAAGCACAAGTGTTTACGATTTGTCTGTTTACGGAACAAAAGCAGTAATCGCTTCTGGCGGAAGAGATGAATCTTTTGGAAATGTGTATATGAATGAGGGAGTTTTTTCATATTCAGAGCGCATGTGGACGAATTTTTACAAAATCCAAACACCTGCACTCGATACGGCTATCGATTTTGTTTGTGTTGATGTAAACAAAAACAATACAGAAGAATTTGCTGTTGGAACCTGGGGAAAAGGTGTTTACACTTTCAATGAAAATGGTTTCGATAAAGCTTATGGCAAACACAACAGCAGCCTTACGCCAAACTCAACCTACAGCCATATAATGCGCATTGGCGGTGTAGCCTACGATTCGAAAAATAATCTTTGGGTAGCTTCAGCCGTTTCCAATGCTTTATTGCATAAACGCGATCCTTCGGGAAAGTGGACGGCTTTTGAATTGGGAGCTTGGAGTGCGCAGGATATTAAAGATATACACCTTGATAAGCGGGACAACATTTGGATTCTGCTTCGAAAAGGAAATACAAATCTGGCTTTTGTTTTTGATGAGAACCAAGCAAGCGGACAACAATTAAAAGGATTAACAAATGCGGCCGGAAAAGGCCGTATTCCGGGAACTCAACTCCTTTCCATTGCACACGATTTGGACGGAGAAATCTGGTTAGGAACAGATGAAGGCAT
>JAZDJM010000350.1:0-2184 GCA_043804305.1 Bacteroidota bacterium | reverse complement strand
TGTATTTCCGGTTTTCCTGACGCATTTTTTTATTCAAATAGCTGATTTCTTCAACCATTTCTGTAGTTTTACTCTTATCGAAAAATTGATTATCCACAAAGATTAAATCGAAGATATTGTCAATCTTACCATTTCCCATGCAATTATCAGTATATAAGAGTAAAGATTTCTTATCCAGTTTTTCTACATCAATGGTGTAATCTTCAGAATTGCCGATAAGTGGTTTAATTTGCAAAACATAAAACGAACTTTTGCCCTGCTGATCTTGCTCCAAATCGACGGCAAATTCAATTTCAACAGGGGCTCCCATGGCTTCTTTAACCACATCAAGAACCACTTCGAGTGTTTTAGCCAGAGGAATATAATCGTGTTTCAATAGGTTTGCAAAATTTAAAATTTTAGGCCCCTGCCGATGAATTCCGGAATAGAGCCTGTCGCTGTTGGCATCATACACCGAAGCGCAATGTTTTAATGTGCCGTGTTTTTCAGCTTCTGTTAAATCAAGTTTTATTAAGCCGGCAAATTCGCCTTGCAATAAATCGAGTGCGTAATCGCCTAAGTTAACCGCATAAAAACTAACCTGTGCATTTCGTACCAGCGATTTAACCGAATAATTTTCGAGTTTGGGATATTTTGGTGAAAAGCGATAGGCTTTTCCTCCTTCCACAACATACTTTCCCAATCCAAGCGCAATATTTGCAAAGCCTTCATCGGGTTTCATATGTCCAACCGGATAATAGTTGTGCGATTGAGCCACGCCGCTAATGTGCGGATAAAAATAATTATCGTATTTATTACCTACCACTTCCTGAATGATGATGGCCATTTTTTCTTCTTCAATTTTATAATTGATGGCTTCAACATAGGCAATGGCCGAATCGGAATAAATAGAAGCATACACCAGTTTTATGGAATCGCTTAATTGGTTTAAACGAACTTTTTCATCTTCATGATGATTTGGTAGAATATAAGTATCGAACACCCCGGCAAAAGGTTGAGAAAGGCTGTCTTCGAGCAATCCGGAAGACCTGATGGCCAATGGTTTTTTTATAAGTGAAATAAAACGTTCGAGTTTTTTGATTAAATTCTGACTCAAAGTACTTTTCAGAAACACGACTTTTAATTCGGAATAAGAAAGTTTTGTACTTAGTTTCTGCCTGATTTGATTATTCTCCATAAACAAATCATATTCTTCAGTACCAATAATTAAGGTGTTGGGAATTAACACATTGATATTGGGTAGAATTCTGGTAAAATCGAAATTATACAAAAGGCTGTTGAAAAAGGATAAGCCTCTACCCTTTCCTCCAAGCATACCTTCTGCTAGCATAACAATGTTTGAAGGATCAAGAATTTCATCATCCTCTTCATAAGGAATCAGTTTTCCTTTTTTTTGTTCATTGCGGAATGAGCTGATTATAGAACTCAGATAATTGCGTAAACTATCGGCATCTTTAAAATCGGCTACTTTTGCCGGATTGATGATGCGCGCCACCTGAATTTCGCCGCGTGCTTTGAGCCATAGCGAAAAATGGTTCTGGCTTCCGTGATAAATCAATGATTCGTCGGGTATTAAGCGCAATTGATCCTGAAATTCCTTTAAGGTATGCGCCACGGCAATCTGGTTTCCGTCTTTGTCTTTATAAAAGAAATTACCAAAACCCAGATATTTCATAATAAACTGACGGAAATCCTGGAATAAAGTGGGCGAGTTTTTATCGATAAATGAAGAGTTTAAGGCTTTGGCTTTTATTTTATTTGAAGTTTCTGACGATTGGATAATGATAGGCAAGTCTTTAATTTGATTCCGGATATGATTAACCAACAAAAAGCCGGCTTCGTTGTTCAAAGCTCCGTTTTTATAGAATTTTACATCGGTTATCAGACACAGGAAGAACTCTTTGTATTTTTCAAATATTTCGATGGCTTCTTCGAAAGACTGGGTAAGTAAAATTTTTGGCCGCGCGCGCAACCGCAATACTTTGTACAATTCGTCGGTGCTAACATCGTCGATGATACGGCGGGTTTGATCCATTACAATATTGTAAAGCATTGGCAAATAAAGCGAATAATATTTCGGATCGTCTTCAACCACTAAAATAACTCGCACCAGTCCTTTTGTGGTATCATTTTCGAGGTTTATTTTATCTTCCAGATGTTTTATCATCGTAAAAAATACCGACG
>JAZDJM010000349.1:0-2252 GCA_043804305.1 Bacteroidota bacterium | reverse complement strand
TCAGAATGTTCACATAAAATGGGAGTAATTTCATCAACACCAATTTCAGTAGCTTTTTCTAGAAACCATTCAAAACGAGCTATGTTTTTTGTTGGGGCGACTGCTAGGTGCAAACGGTAATTTCTTTTACCATATTCCGGAAACCTTTGGGTGATTTTTAATCCGCATTTTTTTGCGTGCTCTTCGATAATTACTGATTTTAAGAGATTTCCAAAGCCATCTGTTAGCCAAACTTCATCTCCTAATTTAAGCCTTAAAACCCTGATAGCATGTTTCGATTCCTCTTCATTGAGAAAATAAATGTTTTCATTATTAAAATCGGGCGTATAAAACAGCTGCATAAATTTTTATTTCTTTTTTAAAGCTTTGGTTTTTTTAAGACTGTCAGCTTTGATTAAAATTTCAGCCTGTTTTATTGAATCCTGCCTGATACTATCCATTTTCATCTGTAAACGTATTTCAAGATCTTTAGCCTTTAGCTTATTAAGAATAATAATGGAGTTATCATAAATCGACATGATGGCTTTTTCATTTTGCGCATAATAGGCCAGATTGTCTAAAAAATCTTGTTTGTTTACCTGAAATTTTTCAAATAATAACGGATAATAGACATAATCTGTATCATTATTCCCTCTTTGTTCAAATGGAATCTGATTTAAATAGGCCTCAATCAGTTGAACTTCACTAAGAATTTCGGCCATTTTTTCTTCGGGAATTAGATTTTTTGGCGCGTCGGTGGTTTTCTTGTCTTTTTGGTCACAAGCAATAAAAAGGAGAATAATTGCGATAAGTGTGGTTATATTCTTAAACTTCATGTATTTATTAATAGTTTAATTTTTTCTTCACAGCTGTATTATTATTCATACTGATGCACATGTCAAAATTTCAAATCAGTATCATAATGTTAGCAACCGCTAAAATTTAAAATTAATTGCATTTGCTCACAAAAATAAGCAATTAAGGGAATCGAAGAAGAGATTAGTTTCCTACGTCGGATAAATATTTAATGCGCATCAGCCTGATTTCTTCTTCGGTAAATTCGTCTTCACCCAATTCGTCTATTGCATCTTGAAGCGAATCTGATTTTGCTTCCGAAAAATATTCCAATATGTCTTCCTGATGATACTCATCAATTGTTTCGTTGATGTAATATGAAAGGTCGAGCTTGGTACCAGAGGCAACAATATGTTCAATTTCGGTCAATACCTCATCAACGCTTAAGTTTTTAGAATTTGCAATCGATTCGAGAGGTAGTTTTTTATCGATGCTTCTGATAATAAATACCTTATTTCCGGACTTATTTACAACGGATTTTACAACCATATCCATTGGTCTGATTATCTCATTCTCTTCAACATAGGTTTTAATAAGTTTTACAAATGGCAATCCATACTTTGTGGCTTTTCCGACACCAACACCGGTAATATTTTTTAGCTCATCTAAATTTGTTGGGTATTGTATGGTCATATCCTCTAGGGAAGGATCCTGAAATATGACAAAAGGAGGAAGGTTTTCTTTTTTCGAGATATCACGTCGTAAATCTTTAAGCATATTGAATAAAGTGGTATCGAGCGCTTCTGTTTTTGCTGATCCTCTCGCCAATTCGCCATCATCGAGGTTATCATAATCATGGTCTTTGGTAAACAATATTTCATGAGGCTTTTCCAGAAACTTGAGTCCTGCCTCCTTAACCTTTAATAAGCCATAATTGTCGATATCTTTAACGATAAGTCCATGAATAAGCATTTGCCGAATTACAGCTCGCCAATGTTTTGCATCATTTTCCTTGCCTTGGCCAAATACCTCGAGTTTATCATGTTTCGAATTTTTCAAATCGGCATTATCATCTCCAATGAGCAAATTAACAATATAATCGCGTTTGAATAATTGCTTAACCGCCAAAACAGCCTCAATTACAAGCTGGGCATCTTCCTGACCGTCAAACTGGTCTTTGGGGTTTAAGCAATTATCGCAGGCGCCACAATTGTCGTTTTCATAGTTTTCGCCAAAATAATGCAGGAGTTGACGGTGACGACAAACCGAAGATTCGGCATAAGAGACCGTTTCCTGCAAAAGCTGCTTGGCAATTTCTTGCTCAGCAACAGGCTTGTTTTTCATAAATTTCTCCAGCTTTTCGATATCTTCATAGCTGTAAAAAACAATACAGTTTCCCTCGCCATCATCTCTTCCGGCTCTGCCTGTTTCCTGATAATATCCTTCAATACTTTTAGGGATGTCGTGATGAATTACAT
>JAZDJM010000348.1:0-8305 GCA_043804305.1 Bacteroidota bacterium | reverse complement strand
ATTAAGCTATTTGTTTTTTCAATCAAAACTATAAGTACAAAAAGCATAAAAGCCAAATCGAGGTATTTTCTTTTTAAGCTTGTGCTCCATTTAACACCTAAAGGACTACCAATTAAAACACCGATAGTTATTGGAATAATACAGGAAGGAATAATATATCCAATGGTTTTTACATTTTCGTTTATAAAAGACGTTTGAGCAATTAAATTATTGATACTCATTGTCATTGAACTTACCAAAATCATCGCGAGTGAAATTGTTTTGGCTTTTACCAATGGAACTTTAAATTTTTGGTTTAACAACGGAATTACAATAACTCCGCCACCCAAACCACTTAAAGCAGAAACAAAACCAGCAAGGCCTCCGCTTAAAATCCCTTGTGTGCGAGTAATTGCTCCATCTTCTTTTTTTTCTAATTTCAATTCAAAATACATTTTAAGCAAAATGTAAAGCATAAGGAGAATTATGAAAATATTAAAAACTGTTTTTGAAAACCAAGGCTGCAAAACGATTAAATTTATGCTGAGCCAGGCAACCAATGCTGAACTTAAACTAATGATAATGATTTCCCGAATCGGTAAATCACCTTTTCTTTTATAGCCGATGATAGATAAACCGGATGCTGCCATTATTCCAAATAAACTATTCGCAATAACTAACTGAGGAATTATTTCAGTTGGAAAACCTTTTGCTTCAATAAGATAAGGAAAAATCAATATATAAAAAATACCACCGCCTAAACCTAAAAGCCCTGCAATGAGTCCGCCTACTATACCAAGAAAAACTAAAAATGCTATATCCATGCGGCAAAGTAAATCAATTTTTAAATTGCGTGTTGAATTTGAGAAATTTTAGGTCAAATTGACATTTATAAATTGATACCTAGATTTAATCACTATTTTTGCCTTGACCAATTCGAAAAATTAATATCATGTTTTTAACTGAAATTCTCCGTAAAAGCAAAGCAGTTTCTTTAGCTTATTTACTAATTTTTTTAAGTACATATTCTTTTGCACAACTCTCACTCAATGTTTCAAAGCCATTGAGTTCACAAAAACTTGAATTTGTATATGATGCCGGAAAAGGGAATAAGGCCTTGTTTGGTTTGCAGGAAGAACTCTACTTTCATACAGGTGTAATTACCTCAACAAGTCGCGATGCAAAAGACTGGAAATTTGTGGTCGGAAACTGGGGAAAAGCGGACAATCGGGTAAAAATGACAGCTTTGGGTGGCGATAAATACCGTTTTGAATTTGTCCCTGACGAGTTTTACAATTATCCGGAAACTACTAAAGTTCAACAATTAGCCTTTGTATTTAGAAATGAAAACGGTGAAAAAGTTGGTAAAACTGATGAAGAAACAGATATTTTAATTCCAGTAAATGGATATAAGGTTCCGCAAAAAGATAGCGCCACTTATAGTTTTAAGAAGCGTGAATATTTATCGCATAAGCTCACGAATGGACAACTGCAAGTTTTTACTGATTATGGAAGTTATTTATTTACACCATTTTCCGAAGATATTTTACATATTAAATACCTAAAGGAAAATGAAAATATTGAATATAAATCTCATGCGGTTGTTCTTAATCCTCAGCAACTAAATGCTGAAATAACTGATACTTGCGATGAAATTAATTATTCAGTCGGTAATGTTTCGCTTACTATTCAAAAATCACCTCTCGAAATAAGTTACTCCTATAAAAACTCTTTCCTTTTTAAAGAAGAAATGGGTTTTTTTGAGCGAAGTGATAATTCCGGAATTCGCTTCTACTTGTCAGAAAATGAACATATTTATGGAACCGGAGAAAGAGCCGTTCCAATGAACAGAAGAGGTTACAAACTCGAATTATACAACAAACCCGATTATAACTACGGTTTAAATGCATTGAATTTAAATTACAGTTTACCACTTATTTTATCGTCGAAAAAATATTTGGTTTTGTTTGATAATCCGCGAAAAGGCTATTTTGATATAGGGTATACCGATGAAAATATACTGGAATTTGGAGCAATAGGCGGTTTAATGAATTATTATATCGTTGGTGGAAATGATTTTGAAGAAATAAATGAAAATTATGCGAAACTTACAGGTTTTCAGCCTTTACCCCCACGTTGGGCATTGGGAAATTTACAATCGCGCATGGCCTATCGCACCCAATCTGAATTAGAAAATGTTGTAAACCAAATGCAGGCCAAAGATTTTCCATTGGATGCCGTTATTATTGATTTTTATTGGTTTGGCGATAGCATTAAAGGTGGGCTCGGAAACCTGAAGTGGTATGAAAAAAATTGGCCACAACCTGAAAAAATGATTGCTGATTTCAAGTCGAAAGGCGTGAAAACTATATTAATTACCGAGCCAATGGTCATTGATACAGCCTATTGGTTTACCCATGGCGATACCAGCAAGTTGTTTGCTACCAATGCAAAAGGCGAAACCTACGTCATGAATGAGTTTTATTTTGGACCTGGCGCCTTGCTGGATATTTTTAAACAAGAATCAAAAGACTGGTTTTGGGAACAATACGACAAGCAAATAATAATTGGTGTTGAAGGCTGGTGGGGCGATTTGGGCGAACCGGAAACCCATCCGTCAGACATGATACACATCAATGGCACAGCCGATGAGGTTCATAATATCTATGGCCACGAATGGGAAAAAATGCTTTTTGAAAAATACAGAGAACATTATCCAAACCGTAGATTATTTCATTTAAACAGAGCTGGAGCAGCTGGTTCTCAGCGCTATTCAATTTTTCCCTGGTCGGGCGATGTTTCGCGTTCGTGGAGTGGATTTCAGGCTCAGCTTCCTTTGATGTTAAATATGAGTATCAGCGGATTAGGCTATATTTCATCGGATTTGGGCGGATTTGCACAAGGCGTTAAAGATGAAGAATTGTACCGTCGCTGGTTACAATTTGGTGTATTCAATCCGATTTTCAGGCCACATGGATCAGATATTCCTTCCGAGCCGATTTTCTTTTCAGAAAAAACACAAGATATTGTGCGTGAATCTATTAAATTAAGGTATCGACTTATGCCGTATCTTTACACACTTGCTTATGAAAATACAAAAAACGGAAAACCTCTGGTAAAACCATTGTTTTATCTGGAACCTGAAAACAAGGATTTCCTGAACTATTCGGATGCCTACCTGTTTGGTGATGCATTTCTGGTTGCTCCGGTGATTCATCCAGATATTAAAAAAATGAAGATCAGGTTCCCAAAAGGAATCTGGTACAACTTTTATACCCGTGAAAAAGTTTTAGGCGGACAGGAGTTGGAAGTCAATGTTTCAGAAAATAATATTCCGGCTTATGTAAAAGAAGGTGCTTTTGTGCCTATGGTACCCAACTTTTATTCAACTGATAATTATCCTAACGATTTAGAATTTCATTATTACCCTAAAGAAAATGCAGAAACCCATTCGCTTTTCTATGAAGATGATGGCGAGTTATTTTCTTCCATAACCGACGAAAAATTTCAGCTTACCAATCTGCTAGCCAGCAATTCCGGTAATTTATTGCATATTGTTGTCGAATCGAATGAAGGAATGTTTAAAAATAAACCAGCTCAAAGAGATCTAACAATCTGTATTTACGATTTTAAAAGTAATCCAAAACGTATTTTTTTGAATGGAAGACGATTGAAAGAAACCAAAAGAAAAGCTGCTGATTACTTCTGGGAAAAAGAATCTGAAACACTGCGGATAACTATGCCATGGAATAATAAAGATTTGGATTTACGCATAGAAAAATAAAATATTTAAAGGATAGAATGGGATTTTAGATAAACCCAACTTAAATTAAACATCAACTCAATACGATGAGAAAACAAAAAAACATAGCACTGGTTGCCCACGATAATCGAAAAAAAGATTTGCGCGAATGGGTAAGATTTAACAAAAATACGCTGAGAAAACACAAAATTACTTGTACCGGTACAACCGGAAAACTGGTTGAAGAGGAATTAAATAAAGAAACCCTCGGCCATGAATTTATTGTGCAAAAAATGAAATCCGGGCCTTTGGGAGGCGATCAGCAATTGGGCGCCATGATAGCTGAAGGCAAAATTGATGTAATGGTCTTTTTTTGGGATCCAATGTCGGCACAACCACACGATGTTGATGTTAAAGCACTCTTGAGGCTTACCGTTTTGTATAATGTCGTAACAGCCTCAAATCGTGCAACTGCCGATTTTATAATCTCATCGCCGCTATTCGACGATGAATATAAGGTACAGCTAAAGGATTATTCGGAATATATTCAAAGAGATTTGGATTAAGTTGAATGTAATGCGATTAAATCGAAATCATCAAAAAAATTACAGAAAAAATAAGCAAAATCTTTGATTATATGAAAAATAAAAGTACTTTTGCAGCCCTGAAATTTTAATCATTATGGCTAAGAAAACCAAAGAAGCAAGAGGACAAGTAATTTTAGAATGCACCGAGCACAAAGAAAGTGGAATGCCGGGCACATCTCGATATATTACTACCAAAAACAGGAAAAATACACCTGTAAGATTGGAGTTGAAAAAATTCAATCCAATCCTCAAAAAAATGACAGTTCACAGAGAAATTAAATAAGAAGTATTATGGCGAAGAAAGTAGTAGCAAGTTTACAAACTGCAGGAAAAGATTGGGCGAAAGTAATTCGTACGGTTAAATCAGAAAAAACAGGCGCATATTCTTTTAAAGAAGAAGTACTTCCTTTAGCTGAGGCTAAGAAAGTTGCGGCACAGCAGTAATTTTTTCTGTTGTTGAAAATATTTGCCTTATCTATTCAAAAATAGGTAAGGCATTTTTTATTTAAATTTGGAATATGGGTATAAAATCTTTCTTCTCAAAAGAAAAAAAAGACGTTCTTGACAAAGGTCTTGAGAAAACGAAAATCTCTTTATTATCACAACTTACAAAGGCAGTTGTTGGTAAATCAAAAGTTGATGAAGATGTACTAGACGAATTAGAAGAAGTTTTAATTACTTCCGATGTCGGTGTTTCAACCACTTTAAAGATTATTGAACGAATAGAAAAACGTGTTTCGCGTGATAAATATCTTAGTACAAGTGAATTAAATGCTATCCTGCGGGAGGAAATTGCTTTCCTTCTGGAAGAAAACGAAAATAAGAACCTCAAGGATTTTGATTTTGAAAAGCAAGACGAACCTTATGTAATTTTGGTGGTAGGCGTAAATGGAGTTGGCAAAACCACCACCATCGGAAAATTGGCTTACCAATACAAACAAGCCGGAAAATCAGTTGTTTTGGGAGCCTGTGATACTTTTCGTGCTGCTGCCGTTGATCAACTTACAATTTGGTCGAAAAGGGTGGATGTACCAATTGTAAGTCAGGGAATGGGAGCCGATCCTGCAAGTGTTGCTTACGATACTTTGCAATCTGCCAAAGCAAAAAAGACTGATGTTGTTATCATAGATACAGCAGGTCGATTGCATAATAAAGTGAATTTAATGAATGAGCTAAGCAAAATTAAAATGGTTATGCAAAAAGTATTTCCGAATGCTCCCCAGGAAATTCTCTTGGTTTTAGACGCATCAACCGGCCAAAATGCCATCGAACAGGCCAAACAATTTACGGCTGCTACCGATGTAAATGCACTTGCATTAACAAAACTTGATGGAACAGCAAAAGGTGGAGTGGTTATTGGGATTTCGGATCAATTTAAAATTCCTGTGAAATACATTGGCTTGGGTGAGCAAATGACTGATCTGCAGATTTTCGATAGAAAAGAATTTGTAAATAGCCTCTTCAGTTAATAATTCCGCTAAAAAAAATTAGAGATTAAAAAACCACCTGTTAGGTTTTAAAAACCTAACAGGTGGTTTTTTATTGTAATTAAAGAAACTCTACTTCTTTATCCCAACCAAATCAAAGATAAATGCATATTCAAGCGCAACTTCTTTTAATCTTTCAAATCGTCCGGAAGCACCGCCATGACCAAAATCCATATTTGTTTTCAACAATAAAATATTATTGTCGGTTTTGGTAGCTCTTAATTTTGCTACCCATTTAGCGGGTTCCCAATATTGCACTTGCGAATCGTGCAAACCTGTTGTTACCAACATGGCAGGATAATCTTTTGCTTCCACCTGATCGTAAGGCGAATAACTTAACATATAATCGTAATACTCTTTGACTTTCGGATTTCCCCATTCGTCGAACTCACCTGTAGTAAGCGGAATACTTTCATCAAGCATGGTTGTAACTACATCAACAAAAGGTACTGCAGCAATTACACCTTTATAAAGTTCAGGTTGTAAATTGATTATTGCACCCATTAAAAGGCCGCCTGCACTTCCGCCCATAGCAAATAAATTTTTTGGGGAAGTATATTTTTCAGCAATTAAAAACTCTGCACATGCATTAAAATCGGTGAAAGTATTCATTTTATTTAGAAGTTTACCTTCTTCGTACCAATATCTTCCCATTTCCTGGCCGCCCCTGATATGGGCAATGGCATAGATAAAACCACGATCGAGCAAACTTAAACGTGCTGAACTGAAATAAGGATCCATGGAATAACCATAAGAACCGTAAGCGTATAATAAAAGCGGATTATCGCCATTAACATCAATTCCTTTTTTGTAAACCAAAGAAATAGGTACTTTAGTTCCATCTTTGGCAGTTGCCCAAATTCGCTTGGCTTCATAATTTTCAGGAGCAAAATCGCCTAATACCACCTGTTGCTTCATAACCTCTTTTTCACGGGTATCCATAAAATAATCAATGGTAGATGAAGGTGTGGTTAAAGAAGAATAGCTATACCTTAGTTTATTTGTTGCAAAATCAGGATTATAGCCAATACTTGCCGTATAGGTTTCTTCACCAAAATTTAAATAATGTTCAGCTTTGCTGCCGTTGTCAATAATTCGAATATTGGTTAGTCCGTTTTCTTGTTCCTCAATCGCCATAAAATTATCAAAAACTTCGATTCCCAATAGCATTACATTATCGCGATGAGCAATCACTTCTTTCCAGTTTTCTTTCGATGTTTTATTGGCCGGAGTTTCCATTAAGCGAAAGTTCTTGGCATCCAGATTTGTAACAATATAAAATTTGTCGCCAAAATGCTCTATACCGAATTCTAAATCGCGCTCCCGTTTTTGAAATAAGCGGAATTTTCCGTTTGGATTAATTGCTTCTAAAACTTGATATTCACTGGAAACTGTCGATTCTGATCCAATAACCAAATATTTATCTGTTTTGGTACGATAGATATAAGTGTTAAAAGTAGGATCAGCCTCATGAAAAACTTCGGTAATGGCATTAGCACTTCCCAATGTGTATTTCATAATTTTAAAAGAGCGCAATGATTCATCTTTTATTGAAAAAAATATGGTTTTATTATCAGCAGCCCAAACTGCACGACCGGTAGTGTTTCCAATTTGATCCGGAAGAAATTCACCTGTTTCCAGATTAAGGAACCGAAGTGTATATTGCCTACGACTTACTGTATCTTCACCAAAAGAAAGAATTTTATTATCGTCGCTTACATTTAATCCACTTGCTGCATAGTATGCAAATTTTTATGCAAGAATGTTTTCATCGAGCATAATTTGTTCTTGTGCATCCAAAGATTTGTATTTTCTGCAATAAATAGCGTATTCTTTACCTTCTTCATAACGCGTATAATACCAATAATCGTTTTTGAAATAGGGAACAGAATTATCATCTTGTTTAATGCGTCCCAACAATTCGTTATACAGATTTTCCTGAAACTTCTCGGTATGTTTCATTACTGCATCTGTATAGGCGTTTTCATCGGTTAAATACTGAATAACTGCCGAATCTTCTCTTTGATTTAACCAATAATAATTATCGATTCGGGTGTGATCATGGATGGTTAATTCGTGCGGAATAATCTTCGCTACGGGAGCTTGAACATCCGTTGTTTTTGCGGTATTGCATGCTGCAAAAGCTAAGCTAATTGCAATAAATGCAAGAAAAAATGGTTTTGTTTTTAAAAATAGTTTCATTTGTTATTAATTTAATGATAAGAAGAAAAACAAATCATCAGTTTGTTTAAACTCAATAAAATGAATTTGTTTTATTTTGATTGACCAAAACTACGAAATAAAGAAAATAAGCTAAAAAATATTTAATAATTTTTTATTTTCTTTGTGTAAACATAAATAGAAAATTATGGCAAAATCTTTTTTTGAGGTGCTGGTTCGAAGAACTAGAGTAATCAAAAAATGAAAAGTGATAAATCTTTTTCTTTTAATTTTCGTATTAGCTTCATAAATACGAAACATGGAAGATATGTCATTTTTAAAATTAGTTG
>JAZDJM010000347.1:0-5824 GCA_043804305.1 Bacteroidota bacterium | reverse complement strand
TATGAAGACACAAATATTTTTACCGCTGCTTTCTTTATTCGTTTTATTCTCTTGTCAAAAAGAAAAGGTGAATAAAGAACCGATTCCTATCGAAATTTCAGAAAAATCGAAAGAAATTCTATCTGCAAATAATCAGTTTGGTTTTGATTTGCTAAAAAAAGCCTTTAATGAAAGCAGTAGCAAAAACCTGATGATTTCACCCTTAAGTGTTTCCCAAGCCTTATCGATGACTTACAATGGGGCTGCAAACGAAACAAAAACCGCTTTTGAAAACCTACTGCATTTCAATGGCCAGACTACTTCAGCGGTAAATCAGGCTTCTTTAGATTTAACCAATGCACTTTTAAATGTTGATCCTAAAATCAATATTAAAATAGCTAACTCCATTTGGTATAAAAAAGGTTTCAGTGTGGAAAATGACTTTATTTTAACCAATCAAAAATACTACAGTGCAAAAGTTCAGGAACTGGATTTTAGTAATCCACAAAGTAAGGACATTATAAATGCTTGGGTTAACGAAAAAACAAATAAATTAATCCCCAAAATAATCGACCAAATTCTTCCGGAAGATGTCATGTTTTTAATAAATGCCATTTATTTCAAAGGAAGCTGGAAAGCAGAATTCGATAAAAAACAAACCGGGCAAAAACCCTTTTACTTATCAAACGGAAGCGTTAAGAACGTGGAAACTATGCAGTTAAAATCATATTTTTCTGTATATTATGCTGAAAATTACTCGGTAATTGATTTGCCTTACGGTCAAGGGAATTTCAGTATGCTTATCGTATTACCAACCGACGAATCCTCGCTTAGCGATTTGATTAAAAATATGGATGCCCAAACCTGGAGCTCCATAGTAGATAATTTGCAAATACCAATGAGTAAGGAACTTAAAATGCCAAAGTTTAAATTCGAATACGAGAATGAATTAAATAACGAATTAACAGATCTTGGATTAGGTGTTGCATTCAGCGATTTTGCAGATTTTACAGGAATCAATAAAAATGGAGGTTTGTATGTTTCAAGAGTCAAACACAAATCGTTTATCGAAGTTAATGAAGAAGGTACCGAAGCTGCTGCTGTGACTTCAGTTACAGTTGGTGTAACTTCTGCCGGGCCTGATTCTAATATTTTTGCAATCGATCATCCATTCTTGTTTGCAATTAAAGAAAAATTTACAAATGCTATTTTGTTTTTAGGTACAGTTACAGACCCAACTCTTACAAAATAGTTTTATGTTGTAATTGCATTTTATACCTTAACAACATTATCTTTTAAAAGATAATTTTCACATAGCTAGATTTTTATAAAAAATCACTAAATTTGATGTGCCAAAAAAATTTAGAAAATTTTAATGAAAAAAATATATAATTCACTGACAATCTTATTTTTACTAAGTTTGTTTCTACAATCAGAAGCCCAGCAAGCCAATATATTGCCTTCAAAAGACAGTCTGCAATTAAGGGCAGATTTGGTAAACGGTAAAGCGTTCATCAGTAATCTGGCATTCTATGATAAGCAAACAGAACCTGAGAAACTATTTCTCCAAATTAAACTTCCAAATTTTATTCGGACCAAGGCTTTTGTTCAGTCGCCGGTGCGTATTGAAGTTGAAAGAATTATAAACGGAAAGACCGAATACATTGAAATTGCACGCTTTTTTCTTCCGTGGATTAATGCAAAATCTGCAAATAAATCCGAATTTCTTTTTGATGTGAGTGCTTACAGCTCACTTTTTAAAAAGGCAAGCAATTTAAAAATTGAAGCCGGAAATTATACCCAGCCACTGGCGCTTAATCTTCAATTTAAATGGAAAACCGGACAAGCTCCGGCAAAGGTTAAAAAGATTATTAACCTTTGGAGAAGTGATATTAACGGATTTTCATATTCAGATAAAACCTTGCCAATTAATCGGAATTTTAAATCGAAAGTGCTGCTTATACCCAAAGAAATTAAGTATGCTCAAATACAAATATTTCTCTCAGGCAGTGGAAAAGAGACCCAAATTCCTTCCGAAACGGAATGCAGCAAGTTTTATTTTCTAAGAATTAATAATCAGGAAATAGCTAAACGCTCCATCTGGAGAGATGATTGCAGCCTCAATGCAAACTTTCCGCAGGAAGGCCCATGGAACTATTCCAGAGCCAATTGGTGTCCCGGACAGGTTTTGCATGTTTATAATCATTTTATCCCTTTAGGAACTGATACAACTTTAAATATCAATTTTCAGATTCAACAGGCTGTAAAAGAAAACCCAATGCTTTCAAATTATTTATTCTCGGCAAATATTATTTTATACGGAGAATCAAATTTTAAAAATGATGCTGCCATTGTTGAAATTCTTTCCCCAAATAAAAGTTTACAACATAATCGATACAATCCTATTTGCAGTTCGCCTGTTATCCGTGTAAGGAACACCGGTTCAGACACATTACGTTCCGTTATGATACACTATGGATTAAACGATAAAAGAGACAACCGCTACCGTTGGTTTGGCGAATTGGCATTTATGGAAGAAGAAATTGTTTATTTGCCTCCTTTAAACTGGTATTTTTACGATCAAAATTTTTCGCCAATGATTTTTGGAGTATCCGTAGAAGGAGTTAATCAGAAAACCGACGAATATACAGGCAATAATTTACTAACCTCTGAATTTGCCTTAGCCCCCATCTTTCCGGGAAAAATTTCCGTCGAATTTATAACTAATTCAGCCTCTGTAGATAATATTTTGGAACTGCTTGATGAAATGGGTTCACCCTTATTCGAAGCTGCTGAATTTACTGACAACACCCCTTATGTTTATGATTTGGAGCTTCCACCGGGTTGTTACGAATTTATAGCCTATGATCAGCAGGGAAATGGCTTATTCTTTCCCGGAAGTAAAGATGGAAAAGGTAGCCTAAAAATTATTGATACAAATACCAAAGAAGTTTTAGTGAATTTTGAACCTAATTTTGGCGCCGAAATTCGACAGCAATTTATGATTTTAAAATAAGCCAAAAATGAACAAGGTTTGTCAGCTTTTTGAAATTGAATATCCAATTATTCAAGGAGGAATGATATGGTGCAGCGGTTGGGAACTCGCATCTGCAGTTTCAAATGCCGGCGGATTAGGATTAATCGGAGCCGGTTCGATGTATCCCGAGGTATTGCTCCATCATATTAGAAAAACAAAAGCCGCCACCAATAAACCATTTGGCGTCAATTTGCCATTGCTCTATCCTCAATTAGAAGAACACATCCAAATTATCCTCAACGAAAAAGTACCCATTGTATTTACCTCAGCCGGGAATCCAAAAAAATATACTGCCTTACTTAAAGATAAAGGCATAAAAGTTGCCCATGTTATTGCAAACACAAAATTTGCTGAAAAATGTATTGAGGCCGGTGTTGACGCAATGGTTGCCGAAGGTTTTGAAGCAGGAGGGCATAATGGTTTTGAAGAAACAACAACCATGGCTTTAATTCCGCTAATAAGAAAAACAACCGATTTACCGCTTATTGCTGCCGGTGGAATAGCCTGCGGAAAATCAATGCTGGCCGCAATGGCACTTGGGGCTGATGGTGTTCAGTTAGGAAGCAGATTTGTTGCATCAAATGAATCATCGGCTCATATTGATTTTAAAAGGAGAGTATTAGCAGCTAGAGAAGGAGATACCGAATTGATAATGAAAAAAATAGTTCCGGTTCGGCTATTAAAAAATGATTTCTACCAGGAAATTAAACAACTCGAAAACGAAAGGGCAGGAATAAGCAAAATTGTAGAACATTTAGGAAAAGGAAGGGCAAAAAAAGGAATGTTTGAAGGCGATATGATAGCCGGCGAACTGGAAATTGGACAAGTAAGTGCCAATATCCATTCCATATTATCCGTTGAAGAAATTATCAAATCCATGATCAATGACTTCAATGCTCAATTAAACACATTACAAAAATTAAATTTTAAAAAGTGAAGCGGCAAAATGAACATTTGTTACTTTTGCACCCCTTTTTATAGATAAAAACTCAGAAAATAACCTATTGATATGGATATAATTATTGCTGGTGATGGAGAAGTGGGTTCGCATTTAGCTCAATTATTGGCCGACGAAAATCATAATATTACCGTTGTAGATCCCCACACAAAAATGCTCGAAATGATTGGCTCTCATACCGATGTGCTTACCATTGAGGGAGATTCTACATCAATCGAAGTTTTAGAAAGAGCACAAGTAAAAAAAGCAGACCTGTTGATAGCTGTTTTGCATGATGAAACCATCAATATGATGACCTGTATTTTAGGAAAAAAACTAGGTGCTAAAAAGACCATTGCCCGGATTACTAATACCGAATTTCTTGATCCTAAACACGATACCTTATTCCAAAATATAGGAATTGACCAAATGGTTTGCCCTGAGCGAATTGCATCTGAAGAAATTGTTGATTTGCTTAAACAAAGTGCTGCTACCGAAATCTTTGACTTCTCCGAAGGAAAGCTTCAATTATTTCTGATTAAACTCGAAAAATATGCATGGGTTGTAAATAAAACACTCAATCAGATTGCTCTCGAATATCCAAAATTAAATTTTAGGGCGGTTTCGATTCATCGAAACGGGCAAACCATAATTCCAAACGGGAATACGTATTTCCGTGAAAATGATCTGGCCTATGTGATAACTAAACCGGAAGGTGTAGAAATGTTACTACAACTAGGCGGAAAACAACAATTTAAGATAAAGGATATAATGATTATCGGTGGCGGCAGAATAGGAAGAAAAACTGCCCAGCGACTCGAAAATGAGATGAACATCAAATTAATGGAAAAGGATGTTGATCGTGCAGAACAATTGACGGCTCATTTGAATAAAACGCTCATAATCAATGGTGATGCTCGGGATATCAACCATTTGGAAGACGAAGGAATTCGCGATATGGATGCTTTAATTTCGTTGACAAACAGCTCAGAAACAAACATAATTACTTGTTTACATGCCCGAAAACTTGGAGTAAAAAGAACCATTGCATTGGTTGAAAACATTGAATATATAGATATTGCACAAAACATTGGCATTGATACCATTATCAATAAGAAACTAATTACGGCAAGTTACATCAACAGGCATACCATGAAAGGCAATGTTACTAACGTAAAATGCCTGAGCGGGATAAATGCCGATGCCATCGAATTGGTAGCCATGCCAAATTCAGTTGCCACAAAAAAACCCATTCGAAAACTTAATATGCCCGAAGGAGCAATTATCGGAGGCATTGTTCGGGGAAATGAATCATTTATCGCAATTGGTAACTTTCAAATTCAGGAAAATGATAAGGTAGTTGTCTTTTCAATGCCTTATGCATTGCATAAAGTCAACCAATTATTTTATAGTTAAACCTCATGCGATCAGCATTAAACTATAAACTGGTCTTACATATTTTATCATTTCTTTTGATAATTGAAGCTGTTGCTCTTTTTGTAAGTGCAGGAATTGCCGCTTTTTATCAGCCGGAACAAATCAATAATTTCAGCCTGTTTAAATCAAACGGCGGATTCTGGCCACTGATAACCGGAGCTTCCGTTACGCTGTTTACCGGCATACTCGGCTGGTTATTAACATTAAACGTAAACAAAACGGTTTCTAAAAAAGAAGGATATCTGGTCGTTACTTTTAGCTGGATACTAATTTCCTTTTTTGGCAGCCTGCCTTTTTTTCTAAGTGGTTATTTCGAATCGTTTACCGACTCTTTTTTTGAAACTATTTCAGGATTTACAACAACAGGCGCATCTATTTTAACTGATATTGAATCAGTTCCAAAAGGATTACTTTTTTGTCGAAGATTAACGCAT
>JAZDJM010000346.1:0-2851 GCA_043804305.1 Bacteroidota bacterium | reverse complement strand
TACTTCTTCTAATTCTTTTTGATGGCGAGTTTCAACAATAGCTAAAGTTTCTTCCTGGATTTCATGCTGTAAAGCTTCAGATATCTCAATTTCCTTGCCGCAGTACTTGCATTTAATAGTGGTTAACATAGTTCTATTGTACCCCAGTTAACAGCTCAAAGGTTAATCTTCATTATTTATTCCACAATTTTCTGACAAGATTCAGATATGCCAATGAATCTCCGGATAAGTCAGATTTTTTCATCTTATTTTCTATCTGATTGCCGATTAAGTTATACAGCCGGTCGTAGTCTTCCCCGGTTTGTTCCTCAAAAAATTTTCCGTTATAGCTGAAAATAGCCCAAATAACCATGCGGCCGCGGCCGCCTTTTTCCCGTTTGGCGATTTGTTCCATTGCCTGAGTAAATTCATCAGTTTCGCTCTCTCCGGCAACTTTAGTAATTGCCGCTTGTTCTTCCTGATTCAATTTTCCTTCTGAAGGATATTCATCGGTGGTTTCAATCACTTCCGCCAAGCCGTCTTGATCCAAATCCATAATCGGCAGATATCCGACATTGCCAATAAAAAATAAACAGTCAAAAGGACCGGTAACTTTTTCCTTTAGGCAAACCGGCAGGATCTTATCTTTATTCAGAGCGAAAAACATCACCTGTGATTGATGCGGACCGGCAGGAAATTCAAAACTGACAGCTTCTTTCCTGTCCGTTTCTTTCAGGCGGTAAATTTTAGCTGAGCCGAACATCAGCTGAGGCACGGTAATTTCATCCGGCTTGCGGGCAATGATATTGCCGGCGGAATCATAAGCAATCATGGATTTAATATGGTCATTCGGCTGGGTTTGATCGCCAGGATCGATTATCAAAAATTCCTGATTAGCATCACCGTTTAAATCAATCCTGATTTTCCCGGATTCTTCGATAGAATCGGCTGGCGGGATGAACTGATTAATGTTTTTCGGATAGGTTTTTAAGAATTTAGCCAGGATTACGGTTATCCAGTCCCGGCTCAAGTTATGATCAGAATAATATTGGTCTGCCAGAATCAGTTTTTCCCTGGCCGAAGCGTATTTTTCTTTTCCCTGATTAAACTTGGGATCAATTAATTCTTTATGCCATTGGGAAAATGCCTGATCAAAGTCCGGAACCTGGCTTTCAATATGCCTGATTGATTCCATGCCGTCAGCAAATGATTCATCGGTAAAATCCGGGTCGGACATAATAGCGTAGAGAAAAATGATTTTATCGTTCTTCATGGTAAGATATTTAGCCAGGTCTTCGGTCAGCCAACCTTTGGCTTGAGCATTTTTGGTTTCCTGTATCACCAATCCGGCAACAGTATCCAGCTCTTTTAGTTTATCCAAATAATCAGGCGTGGAAGAATCCAAGTCCACCAAAATCGATTCGGCATTACTCCAGCGGCTAACAATGTTGTAAAACCAGTGTTCGGCGGACTTAACCTCCTGGTAGGCGTGAAACGAGTCAGAGTAATCCTGAAAGTAATCCAGTTCAAGCCGGTGATATTCCCGGTAGGTTTTAGGCAATAACCACAGCAATTTATCCTGTTTGGCAAGATAACTTTTTTGCCGGTCAATTAGCCTCGATAATGGCGGTGATGGCTTCATTGATCGGCTGGTACAGCCGGGCTTTATCCTGATCGGATACCAGCACATCACTGCGGCCGGTGCGCATATCAATCATTTTTTCGGCATTATTGAAAGCCATTTCTGCCAGGACATAATTGGCCCGGACCATGAATTCGTACTCGTTGTAAATAAAGGCGGGAATCTGGCTTCCCAAAATAAGAAAAATAATCAGCAAAAAAATTAAAATATATTTTCTTTTGAATTTAGGTTTCATTTTTCAAATTTTAGTATATTTATTTAAAATTAATTGAATTGTGGATTAATTGGCAAGAATAACTTTTATATCTGTCTTTTCCAAATCTAAATGTTCAGCTAATTTAACGACGACATCTCGTTTTAGATTAGTATTTGTATTGTTCTCATAAAAATATGGTGTTTCATTGATTGCGTTAGGAGTCCTCAACTCACTCGAGTCCGATGTAATATATCGATGTAAAAAATCATCAGTTGTAACATAGTCATAGAGTTTTTCATCCAGGATAAATAGTTTAGTTAAAATTGTACCCAAAACTGCAGCCCAACTGTTACATTCTATTACTTCCCCGAGGATTGACACTCCTTTAACTTTTGAACCGGTTAAATCTTTGTCATCATAAAATGACAGCTCAGTTTCATTTACATCAGGCACAAAGTTTGTCTTTGGAAGTGGCCATATTTTTTCAACTTGGTCATACCACCATGATTCACGTTCCTCTAGTGCCGAGAGATCCCATTTTGATTTGTTTTTAACATACTGATTGATTAGAAGAGGACTCTCATTAAAACCATTTTCTGTGGTTTTCTTAATCTCAAAATCATTGTTTGAATATTTTGAATTATATCCAGTAAGCGTTAGGTTTGGCAGAGTATGTAGATATTGCTGGTGAACTTGTTCGTAGTTGTCTCCCAAAGCCTCTATCCAGGCTTTATTCAATGTTTGAGGCATCACGTGTTCAATCGTAAGCTGAATTTCTTGTTTGGCAATTTGTTTGAGAAGTGTTGATTCTTTAGATTGGTCATCAACGGAGCTAAGTACAAAATAAATATAGTAATTTCGTTGACTATACATCGGGTTATTTTTAATGGCGCTTCTTATTTCAGCTTCTTTGGGTATTCGCAGTCCACCAGTTTTATCAGTCAAAATATATCCGAGTATTTCGGAATATTTTTGATCAGGGTATTCAGATAGATATTTCTCAATATCTTTATGGATTGAAGAGAATAAATTAT
>JAZDJM010000345.1:0-5252 GCA_043804305.1 Bacteroidota bacterium | reverse complement strand
GAAGCATCTGCATACTACAGAAAGTTATACTCTGAAATCTAATAATAAATGGTTTAATAGCTTGTATTATAGTTCGTTGGTTGTAAGTACGCTGATTTTTGTTGCAGGTTTTTTCTTCAGCTGGCAGTCAACTTTGCTGTTTTTTCTTGGTGGAAGTATGCTGTTTATTAGCACACTGCTATTTTATAAATGGCATATCCTGCAATCATCCAATCGTCGTAAGGAAACTGTTTTTTCTTTAAAAAAATATTCCTGGTATTATTATCTGGCTAATGTGAATAAGGCCATAAATCCTATTCTGTTTATCGCTGCAGGCCTTTTTATTATCCTGATTACTGCTGCTAATCGTAAGGATTTTAATGTTGATAAACTTTCGAACCAAAGTGGAAGCGGAGGTTTTATGTTTTGGGTGGAATCTGCAATTCCGATTCATGAAAACCTAAACGATATTTCTGATCGAAAAAAAATGGGCTTTGAAGAAAAATCGATTGAGGATTTAAAGTTTTTGCAGCTTTTAAAACTCCATGGCGATGATGCGAGTTGCCTGAACCTCAATCAGATTTCAGCGCCTTCCATTTTAGGAGTTGATAATACTGACCTGATAGAAAACCAATTGTTTTCCTTTGCTCAGTCACTTAAAAACCTGAATATGGCTAATCCATGGGAAGCCTTATCCATTCCTGCCAAAGAAAATATTATTTATGGAATTGCCGATCAAACCGTATTGCAATGGGGATTAAAACTTAAAATTGGAGATACTTTATCGCTGGTTGCCGAAAATGGCCAAAATCTGCTTATCATTTTAGCCGGAGGACTAAAACCTTCTGTATTTCAGGGTTCTGTACTTATAGGTAAAGAAAATTTTCACAAATTCATGCCTTCCATTGCTGGAAGTAAACTGTTACTGCTTCGAGGAGATTTGAATAAACGGGAGAACTATCGCAACGAACTGATGGCCGTAATGGGCAATTATGGAATTAGTATTGAAAATACGGAAGACAGGCTTGCAGCATTTTATGAAGTTACCAATACCTATCTCGATGTATTTATGACTTTAGGCGGTTTAGGAATGCTATTGGGAATATTTGGACTGAGTCTGGTTTTATTGAAAAATATGGAATCGCGTAAAAATGAATTTGCCTTCCTTATGGCTAGTGGATACACAATCAATAGATTACGCAAAATTATCTACAATGAATTTGTAATTATTCTGATTGCCGGAATTTTTGCAGGTACTTTACCGGGAATTATGGCCACATTGCCCTCATTACGAAGTGGTGCAGATATTCCCTGGTTGATATTAACTATAATCGTTATTTCCTTGCTGGTTTCAGGAATACTTATTATTAAAATTTCGGTTAATCGCTTAATTAATACTGACCTTATTGCAGCAATACAAAAGGAATAAGCATGAAATCATTGGCTCTTCGCCACTGCAATAAGTTTAGATTGTGTCCTGAAAAAGATTATGTTTTCAGTAATTGACGGACTAACCATGCAAATATCATTTAAAGGATAGGTAGCAATTAATTTAAAAACTTTTCCGGCTTGAACAATGTAAACATTGCCATCATCATCAGGAATGTATATTTTGCCATCAGCCGCCACGGCAGAAGCTGTAAAGCTTTTCACCTCTCCCAGTTTTTCTTTGTAAATCAATTCTCCGCTTTGGGCATCATAGCAATTTACACTTCCATTCCATCCAAAATTGTATAAAAGTCCATTATAGAGCAACATAGTTTGCATATAAGAACCACCTTTTGGAATGCTCCATTTTACAAAGGCATTGCTGCTTTCATTCTCTTTTAGTGTAATATCGCCTTTGGCATTTTTCTGAACGGCCAGAATGGGAGAATCTTTTCCATGTGCACTGTTAAAAAAAAGCAATTCATCGCCAATAATTGGCGTTGGAATTGGAATATCTCCACCACCGGACATTCTCCAGATTTCTTCACCTGTTTTGAAATCATAACCGCCGCGGTGTTTAAATCCGTTTAAAACCACTATGGCCTGATTGTTATGGTAATATATGTTTGGACTGCTCCATCCCGGATATTCATCCCGTTCTTTCTTCCAGATTTCTTTTCCGGTTTTTACGTCAAAAGCTGCTACAAACGAATTTTCCAGCACGTCACTTTGGATAATAACTATATTTTCATGAATGATTGGTGAGCTTGAGAATTCCCATTCTGCAGTAACAGCTCTAAAAAATACAGATTTCAAAATTCCAAAGTCCTTTTTCCAAATCAAATCGCCGTTCATGGAATAACAATATAATCCTTCAGAACCAAAGAAAGCAACAACATATTCGCCATTTGTGGCCATGCTGCAGTTGGCATGTGTTGATTTAGAATGGCGCTTAATTTTTGGAATTCCAATGTATGACGTTCTTTCCCAGAGTTTTTCGCCCGTATTTTTATCAAAACAAAATACTTTCCATTCGTGAACTGAGGTATCATTCACCGGTGCAATATCGCCAAAAATTCCGGCCTTTAAACCAAGATTATCAAGGCTGCTTATGGCGGTGCTTATAAATAATTTATCTTTCCAAATTACGGGACTCGCTAGGCCTAATCCGGGAATTTCGGCAGTCCATTTGATATTTATCGATTTTTCCAGATCCCAGCTTTCGGGCAAATTTGCATTGTCGAAAACGCCGCTTGAAAAATAACCACGATAGGCCGGCCATTGTTTTTCAGGATCAGTTTTCTTGGTATTTTGGCTAAACAGGAATATAGGAATACAAAAAAGAATCAAGCTCAGTTTCAGTTTCATGGTATGATGTGTTTAAAAACAGAAGTCTAAGATATAAATATTTTAAATAAATGGATTTTAAAGTTAGAAATTGTCTAATTTTTTTTTAAAAATTGCTAAGCGTAAAAATTTTAGTGCCTTTTTCGTGTTTTTGTGTTTGTGTGGCGAAAAAAATAGGCCACCAAAACACTAATTCACCAGATATCACCAAAAAAACAAAATAAAAAACTACGAAAACATAATACAATTAAATTTTAGACAGTTTCTTGGAACAAAAAATTAAGATTAATCAAATTCTATTGATTTCCAAAAACACGTTTTAAAATAGCTGAAACCCGAGCCAGTGGATCTTTTCTAATGTTTTTTTCCTCGATTTCTATTTTTAAAAATAAGCCATCTAAAGCTTTATTAGTCAGATATTCGTCGAGCTTAACATCAACAGCTTTAAAACCTGCAATTTGGCCAATGATTGAAGCTGCCACTTCGTTCCATTTACCGGTAAGTAAATTCCAGCTTTGAAGCGTTGAAACATTCCCAACTAAAATCTTATCGAGCGAGGCTTTAATTTTTGGATTGTATAAATCGAATAATGGTGAATAGGTGGTTTTTCTTAAATAAGCTGTTGCTGCATTATCTTCGCCTTTTAATATTCCGAATGCGTCAATTATTGTCATTTGCTTTATGCTGTTAACAAATATTGGTTTTGCATCTTTTGCTGCGTCTTCTGCAGCCCGGTTTATTTTGAGTAATACATCATCCAGCAATTGACTTCCTCCGGGAATTTTATTGATGTTTTTAACTATTATTTCGGCTTCGGGAGGTAGCAAAATTTTAACCAACTCATCTTTATAATAGCCATCGGTGTTTGAGAGCATAGTCGATGAATTTGTTGTTCCAACAATTAAAGCTTCTTTTAAGCCATCAATTATTTCGGACTGAGTTAATGGTTTATTAACATCTATTCCGTATTCGACTATTTGTTTTATTTCAACGCAACTGCTTAAGAATAGGAGTAGAGCTGCTGCAAAAAAATGTACAGATTTCATAGGATTTATTTAAAAATTACATTATCAGATTATAAGCCGTAAATCGATCTAAAATACGGAGTTTATCGATTGGTTTAATATTAATAAATCAATATTTTGATAATTTAAAAAGAAATTCCAGTCCACCTTTGGCTGAATTTCTAACAGAAATTTCTCCTTTATGCAGTTGTACGGCATTTTTTACGATGGCAAGTCCAAGGCCGGTACCGCCATTTGTTCTTGTACGGCCTTCATCAATGCGATAAAAACGCTCGAAAATACGCGGAAGGTGTTCTTCCGGAATTCCTTTTCCGGTATCCGAATAGCTGAGATAGCAGAAACGTTCGTCTTCTTCATATTGCCTGATGCTTATTGTAGTTTTATCGCCGGCATAATTTATTGTATTTTCCATAAGATTCTGAAAAATGGAAGAAAGCAGGCTGTCGTTGCCAAATACTTTTAAATTTTCATCTATAGAAATATTGATGTGAATATTTTTTTCGCTTAGTCTGTTTTCAAAATTCTCAATAACATCATTTACCAAAGGAAGAAGTTTAATTTCTTTGAATTCGAAAAGATCACCAGCGTACTCTATATTGTTAAGCAATGAAATATCGTTTAAAAGCATATTAAGTCGTTCGCTTTGAAAATAAGCACGTTGAACAAAATAAATCTGCTTTTCCTTGGACAGCTCTTTACTGTTTAAAATGGTTTCCATATAGCCTTTAATGGATGCCAAAGGCGTTTTTAATTCGTGGGCAATATTGGATGTTAACTGCTGCTTTAGCAAACGTCTTTTTTCCGGACGAGTGATATCCCGGATTAAAATCTCAAAACTTTTATCGGCAAAAACGATACTTTGAACCTGATAATACATTTCATTTTTAGAAATGGTTATTGAAATATGAGGCAATGCTTTTGGATTAATCGCCACAGTATCATCCAAATAGCTATCAATTTGATTTATAAGTGGTTTAAAATCTGCTATTTCAAAAAGCAAATTTGCTGAAACTGAAGAATGTTCTGCAATAAGATTTATATATTGTATAAAGTGGCTGTTTGCCAGAATCTTTTCTTTATTGGATGAAAAGAAAGCAATTCCTTCGTTTAGTGCGTGCAAATGGTTAAATAATCTTTCTTTTTCGGCCGTTAAATCCTCTTTTGCATTTTTTAACCTACCGTAGATTTGAACAATTTGTCGCCGAATATCACCAAATTCTGTATCAGCAAAAGATAGCTGAGTATCAATATTTTCATCTCTTCCTGCCTGTATTGCAAAATCACGAAGTTTATTTATGAACTCACCTAATTGTCGGGTTACGAGATAGAGAATTCCTCCCATAATTAAGAAGAGCACCAACATAAAAAAGATAAATACTTGTGTTGTTTTCAGGAAGTTTTTAACATCCACATCATACACAACCGCACAGCGAATTAAATAATCCTTGTAAAAATGGGCAAAATAATAGAAAT
>JAZDJM010000344.1:0-3222 GCA_043804305.1 Bacteroidota bacterium | reverse complement strand
AAAGCATCTGTTCGTTTGCTTAAATCCTTAATATCGTCTATTAGTATCATTTTTATAGAATTAATCCTTTGTTTCATTTATTGCATTCCACACTAGGTCAGATTCAAAACCTTTGGCCAAAAGATACTGGCCAATCTTTTGATTTTTTTCAAAAACACTAATTGCAGAAATTTCCTTTTTCTTTTTTTCAATAAGCTTATGCAAAGTTAACTGATATTCTTCATCAGAAATACTATTGAGTGCTTTATTGATCGAAAACTTTGAAATTTGTTTTAAGCTTAATTCGGATTTAATTTTATGTTTGCCCCAGTTTTTAATTTTGAATTTACCACTGGCAAATTGTAACGCAAAACGCTCTTCATTAATAAAGTTATTCGAAATTAAAGCGGATACGATTTCGTCTTTAATTTCATCGTCAACTTGCCATTCTGTAAGTTTATTTTCAACATCCCATTGGCATCTTTCCTGATAAGCACAATACTTTTGGGCTTTTGCTAAAACTATTTCAAAATCAAATAATTGCGGGGTCATTGCTGTTTCTATCAAATTATCTACAAAACTAAAGGATTTAAAATTAATGTAAATCAAATAATTTTCTCTTAAATTCGCTAATTAATATTGAAATAATGCGAAAGGAAATTGATTTTTTAGTAGTTGGAAGTGGTATTGCAGGTTTAACTTATGCTTTAAAAGTAGCCGAATCCGGAAAAGTTCTGGTAGTTACCAAATCGCATGCCGATGAAACAGCAACTAAATATGCTCAGGGCGGAATTGCAGCAGTCATGTACACTCCCGATACTTATGAAAAACATATTCAGGATACATTAATTGCCGGTGATTTCTTATCCAACGAGCGCATTGTAAGAATGACTATTTCTGAATCGACCGAGCGCATCAAAGAATTAATAGACTGGGGAACCAAATTTGACAAAAATGAAATCGGGGAATTTGATTTGGGAAAAGAAGGCGGCCATTCCGAGCATCGTGTTTTGCACCACAAAGACAGCACGGGTTTGGAAATTGAAAGGGCTTTATTGGAAAAAGCTTTTAAACATCCTAATATTGAATTCTGGGAAAATCATTTTACTATCGACATAATCACTCAACACCATTTGGGAGAAGTGGTAAGGACTGGCGACAAAGACATTCTTTGTTTTGGAGCATACGTTTTAGCCCCTGAAAAAGGAGTGGTTCACACTATTTTGGCAAAAACCACCATGTTGGCTACAGGAGGAATTGGAAATCTTTATCTTTCGACAACAAATCCAGAAATCGCCACAGGAGACGGAATAGCAATGGTATACCGCGCAAAGGGAATAATTGAAAACATGGAATTTATTCAATTTCATCCCACTTCGCTTTTTAATCCGGGAGAAAAACCATCATTTTTAATTACTGAGGCTTTAAGAGGGTTTGGCGGCATTCTAAAAACAAAATCGGGCAAAACTTTTATGGAAAAATACGATAGTCGTGCTTCTTTAGCTTCGCGCGATATAGTTGCACGCGCAATAGATAACGAGCTGAAGGTAAGCGGTGATGAATGTGTTTATCTGGATTGCAGGCATTTAAATTCGAATAGCATTATCATTAATTTCCCGAAAATTTATGCTAAATGTTTAAGTATCGGTGTGGATATTACAAAAGAAATGATTCCGGTAGTCCCAAGTGCACATTATTCATGTGGCGGTATAAAAGTAGATGAATTTGGAAGGAGCACGATTAAAAACCTTTATGCCTCCGGCGAATGCTCCTCAACCGGATTACATGGTGCAAACCGGCTGGCTTCTAACTCATTGCTGGAGTCTGTAGTTTTTTCGCATAGGGCAAGTCTGGATGCCGTTAAAAATATTTCCAAAATTAATTATCAACAAAACGTACCTGATTGGAATGCTGAAGGCGTTGTATTAAATGAAGAAATGATTTTGATTACCCAATCAACCAAAGAATTACAAAGTATTATGAGTAATTATGTAGGGATTGTAAGATCTGATTTACGACTAAAAAGAGCCATTGACCGTTTGAAAATTATTTACCGCGAAACGGAAGATCTTTATGAGAAATCTATTATTTCGATTGAAATTTGCGAGCTGCGCAATTTGATTAATGTTGCCGGAATGGTATTGTTAATGGCTTTGAAGAGAAAAGAAAGCCGCGGACTGCATTACTCCATTGATTATCCGCCAGTTAAAATCTAACTATTTTTCAATAATTTGTAGTTTTTATATTCGGCAATGCGATAATTGAAAAATTGCTCAATCAAATTTAAAAATCTGGTTTTTAAACTGAAATTCTTTTTCGTCGGATCAAAACTGAAATCCCAGTTTTTAGCTGCTATTCTCTTTTCCATTACTTTAGGATGAGATTCTGAAAATAAAGCCAAAGAATCGATGGTAGAATAATCAAAACTTTCTTCTGAATAACTTTTCTTTTTTTCAGTGTTTTCTCCGTGATATAAACTCGGAAAGAAATCCGTTTTAGCTTTTTGAAGTTCGGGTGATTTTACCCAGCCGTAATGGTAAACACAAGCATCAATCTTACGAACTTTAAGTTTTTTGTAATTCTTCCTGAATCCCTGAGCATCGCGATAAGAACATATTTCCTTATTATTTCGGATAATTCTGATTTCATTACGATACCATCTTCTTGAATCGCCTACATAGTCATAAGAGCCGTAAAAGTGTTTATACCTGAATAATAATCCCTCAACTTCATCATTATCCAGATTATCAGCCATTGCTTTAACAATAACAGCATGATATTTCTCATGAATTACTTCATCAGCTTGCAAATAAAATGCCCAATCGCTATCCTCAGCAATTTTTTGAAATGCCTTATCGGTTTCCGCTGCCAAAACTTTTCCTCCTTTTCGAAGGGAATCGTTCCAAACACTATCGAAAATCTTAACTTTGTCTGATTCGATAGATTGTAAAAGTTTCAGTGTTTCATCATCAGACTGGCCATGCAAGACCACAAATTCGTCGACTATCGGCAAGATTGATTTTATAGATTCAACAATTGGATAATCAAATTTTTCCGCATTCCGAATAAATGTAAAACCACTAACTTTCATCAAAATAAAAATATTTAAACGCCGGTATAATTTAAAGGTGTAATTGCTTTAAGTTCATTTTTCACCTTTTCATCCACATCAAGTTCGTCAATAAAATTATGAATTGCAGTTTTATTGATTCTGGCATTTGTACGAGTAAGTGATTTTAAGGC
>JAZDJM010000343.1:0-2019 GCA_043804305.1 Bacteroidota bacterium | reverse complement strand
TTGCAATTCCGTTTTTATCCCCAAGCGATCGATATAAATTTCTTGATTTTACAAGATTTTTTGAAGCATTTTCCCAATGTGCCGATTTACTCTCAATACTGGCAGTAAAATACAAAGCTTGAGCTTTGAATAAATTTCGTTTATTTGCACGTTCAACTTTTGAGAAAATCTCTTTGGCTAAGTTCAGTTTACCATGAGATATGCAAAGCTGACCGACCGTTATAAGAAAATCATTAAATTTGTCTATTACAAAACTTTTTTCAGCGAGAGTAATAATCCTATCGATTTCCAGCCTATCAACAGCAGGTGTAAACTCTACACTCAATTGTTCCTCATCGAACACGTTCAATTTCCCAGAGTAATTAATCGGATCTGGCCATTGAAGTGCTTTTTCAAATTTATAATTCTCGAGTGTCCCTTCAGCCGCAAACTGTGCCAGCAGGTCATTAATTTCTTCGATGAATATATTCCGTATTGAATTCATGGGATGCCCTTAGTTCACAAATCCAAACCTTGAGAAATGCGGAAGTAAAGCGTTTTCGACTTGAAGGATTCCTTTATTAATATCGACTGTGATACTATCGTTGGGGATGTACTCGTATGTACCATCCTCAACCATATAAACGAATTTAACAGTTTTAGGATCGATACCTTTTAAATTTAGACCTTCAAATTTTGCATTATAGATTGCCGGTTTTAGAAACGTCCCATGTGGTTCGAATACAGCGGATCCAAACTCCGGTTGTATCGACATACTTATCAGTCTCACACCTTCAAAACTGTTTTCTTCAAAAGTAAGTCGAGAATCAAATTTCACTTTACGTAGAGGACCACCACGATATTCACTCAACAATATAAGCTCTCCGCCAATTTTTCCATTAATAGCTTTTGTAACAGTAAAGAAAGCTTTTTCGAAATAAATACCATCAGGTGTTTGAATTTCGTGGAGAGGAAGCGATAACCAATTCATCCCGTCAATTTTTGTATTTGTAACTGGATTGGAGTAATCTACGACATCCCCACATCCCACTACTCCAAATATTAAAACAGCAGCTACGAAAGACTTAAATATTTTGATGAGCTTCATTTTCTCTCCTTTAGATTCGCTTACCGTTTACTGTCGGTTTTAATTCCACATTTTTTACTGGTTCTTAGTTTACAAATCCAAATCTTGAGAAGTGGGGCAATAATGCATCTTCAATTTGAATTTTTCCTTTACCTATATCGACTTTTATCTTATCAAAGGGAATGAACTCATAAGTACCATCTTCAGCCATATAAACAAACCGGACGGAGGCAGGATTGACTCCACTTAAATCTAATCCTTCGAACTTTGCATTATATTTTGCCGGTTTTAGAAATGTCCCGTGTGGTTGAAATACAGCCGAACCAAATTCAGGCTGAACGGTCATACTTATTAATCTTTCCCCGACAAAGCTGTTTTTTTCAAACTCCAGTTCCAGCTCGACTTTAACTTTTCCAAACGGACCACCAGGATATTCACTCTCCAGTTCAAGTTCACCGCCATCCTTACCTTTGATTTTCTTAGAAACTTTAAAATTCATTTTTTGAAAAGATTTTCCATTGGGGGTTTGATGTTCATGCAGAGGTAACGATAACCAATTAATTCCATCGATCTTATTAGATGCAACTGGATTTGAATACTCTGATACATCACTGCAGCCAACGGATCCAATACTAATCATCAAGAGGACTGCAAGCTTTATTTTTATTAAGAGTTTCATTCTTAATTTACTTTCTATTTTTTAATGATTTCATTTTTTATTTATTGAATATTTTTTCGAATGACTATACATGAGCCTGCTCTAAAAAGTCGTTTTGCAGATTTTCTCCGTCAGCTGACGGATTAGATTATGGACGATATTTGAAATATTCTTTCATCAATTAAATCTTTTTAGCTACATTTCACGAAACGTTTCGTGCCTGCACGCCAAAGTGTACAGCACAGTTCAAGTATTTTGATATGCGGACATTACGGCACACAGGCGTGTAGTGAAG
>JAZDJM010000342.1:0-11156 GCA_043804305.1 Bacteroidota bacterium | reverse complement strand
ACAGCGTAAATAAAAGCGCCAATGGAATAACGGAAGCGATAACCAAACCGGAGCGTAAATTTCCGAGTAGGAGAATTACAATAAACAATACAATCAGGAAACCCAGTATAAGATTTTCGGTAACTGTAAATGTGGTTTTGCCAATAAGTTCACTTCTTTCTAAAAATGCATTGATGTATACACCTTCAGGAAGGGTTTTTTCAACTTCAGCAACTCTTTCCTTAACCGCTTCTATTACTTTTTTCGAATTACCATCTTTCAGCATCATGACCTGGCCAAGTACCTTTTCGCCTTCGCCATTTCCGGTTATCGCGCCAAAGCGAGTGGCATAACCCAATTGAACTGTGGCTACATCGCGAATTAACACTGGAATACCGTTGCGGTTTTTAACAACAATACTTTCAATGTCTTTAAACGATTTGGTTAAACCTTCGCCACGAATAAAATAACTTTGATTTCCTTTTTCGATATAACCGCCTCCAACGACCGCATTGTTTTTTTCGAGAGCATCAAAAATTTCAATAACGGTAGTATTCATGGCACGAATTCGTTCGGGATTTATTGCCACTTCATATTCCTTAAGATATCCACCCCAGGTATTTACTTCAACCACACCCGGAATTCCGGAAAGCTGGCGTTTTACAATCCAATCCTGAATACTTCGCAATTCCATTACAGAGTAAACAGAATCATATCCGGGCTTTGTATCCAAAATGTACTGGTAGATTTCGCCTAATCCTGTGGTAATCGGACCCATAGTTGGAGTTCCAAATCCTTGAGGAATTTTTTCCTGAGCACTTTTAATCTTTTCAGCAATTAACTGACGCGGAAGATACGTTCCTAAATTATCTTCGAAAACAATGGTAACTACTGACAAGCCAAATTTTGAAACCGAACGGATTTCTTTAACACCCGGCAGATTTGCCATTTCCAGTTCAACAGGATAGGTAATAAACTGTTCTATATCCTGAGTAGATAAATTTCGTGAAGTTGTTATTACCTGTACCTGATTATTAGTAACATCCGGAACCGCACCAATTGGAATCTGACTGATGGAATATAGGCCAAAAACCACAACGGTAAGCGTAAATAGTAAAACTATAAGCTTATTTCTGATGCTGAATTTTATTAAAGCTTCTAACATAGTTTGATGTCGATTTTAACAATAAATTAAGAATTCGAAGATAGCAATAATTACGCCATAATTAAATAATTTGTTTTGTCAAATTATTTATTGATTTGAGATACACATACTTTCATGTATTTTTCTTGCCATGTTGATATATTAAGCCCAATTATCATTTATAATATTTTAACAATTTATTTACTTTTTCTTGTTTTTTGGCATGTATTTTGGTATTTGTATGCCTAAATGACATAAAACTTATACTTATGAAGACTCTCTTTAAACTTTCAGCTTTATCAATTCTTGTTTCTGCTTTTATATTTTCATGTAGCAAAGATAAGTTAGGAGATGATAATCAAACGCTTCCAATACTTAGCACGCTTGAACTAGAGATGATGCATTATATGATGGAAGAAGAAAAATTAGCTCTTGATGTTTATCAAAAATTTTATGAACTCTATGGCAGTCCGGTATTTACAAATATTTCTAAAAGTGAGCAGTCGCACATTGATGCTGTAAACAAACTTTTGAATAAATACAATATTACAAATACAGCCTCGACGGTGCCGGGAATTTTTAAGGATGCTCATCTGCAAGAATTGTATAACTCTCTTATCGCGAGTGGCAATCAATCTCTACTTAATGCATTTATAGTGGGTGCAACCATCGAAGATGTAGATATTTACGATTTGGAGAATTATATGGAAGAAACACAAAACGCAGATATAATATCAGTGTTTGAATTTCTGAATTGTGGTTCACGAAACCATTTAAGAAGTTTTATGGGACAAATTACCTTGCAAAACTCAAGCTATGTTCCTCAATTCATAACTGAGGATCGTTTTGATGAAATTTTGGATGATAGTCGAGAGAGCTGTGGTACCGTCACTTTGTGATATTTAAAAATAAAAGAAACATTCCTTATTGCTGAACACCAAAAATACTTTGATTGAAACTTCTCGCAGCAAGCTGACGAGGAATACGATTCCGTAAAGGAATTATTTAGAGTTTTGTTTTCTTATTGGAGGATTGAAACTCAATTTCATTCTGTTGTTTAAAAAATATATACTAAGGCAAAGTGATTAATGCTATTTTTGTATGAAATCATTTTGCTTTTGATACCACAGGAAACCATACAATTAATATTAGAATCGTCGCGAATTGAAGAAGTAATCGGTGAGTTTGTTCCACTCAAGAGACGCGGAGTAAACCTATTGGGAAACTGTCCGTTTCACAATGAAAAAACGCCTTCGTTCACCGTATCGCCGGCCAAAGGAATTTATAAGTGTTTTGGTTGCGGAGCTGCCGGAAATTCGACCAAGTTCCTCATGGAACATGAGCATTTCTCTTATCCTGAAGCATTAAAATATCTGGCCAAAAAATACCATATTGTTGTTGAAGAAGAGGATCAAACACCTGAACAGCAAAAAGCCATAACCGAACGCGACAGCCTGTATCATGTTTCTGATTTCGCCAAAAACTATTTTGTAAAAACACTTTGGGAGGATTCAAAAGGAAAAGCAATCGGACTCTCCTACCTTCATGAAAGAGGAATTAACGATTTAAACATCAAAAAATTTGAATTGGGCTATAGCCCCGACGAATGGACTGCTTTTACGGATTATGCACAAACAAATTCCTATCCTTTATCCTCTTTGGAACAAACAGGTTTAACGATTGTAAAGGAGAACAATAAGCTATTCGATAGGTTTAAAGGCCGTATCATGTTTCCGATACATAATCTGGCCGGCAGAGTTATAGGATTTGGAGGCCGGATTTTGGGTTCTGAAAAAAGTGCAGCAAAATATTTAAACTCGCCCGAATCAGATATTTACAGCAAAAGCAAAGTGCTCTACGGAATTTATTTTGCCCGTCAGGCCATTTTAAAAACAAATAAAGTGTATTTGGTTGAGGGTTATACCGATGTGATTTCTTTACACCAAAGCGGAATTGAAAATGTGGTGGCCAGTTCAGGCACAGCATTAACGGTAGATCAAATCAAACTTATAAAACGATTCACGCCTAATATTACCATTCTTTACGATGGCGATTTTGCCGGAATTAAAGCAAGTTTTAGAGGTATAGATATGATTTTGGAACAAGGCATGAATGTAAAAATTGTGCTTTTCGAACAAGGCGAAGATCCGGATTCTTTTGCCAGAAAACATTCTTCTACCGAAGTTGAAAATTTTCTAGAAACCAGTGCCGACGATTTTATCCGTTTTAAAACCAAGCTCTTGTTTGAAGAAGCCGAGCATGATCCAATAAAAAAAGGTGAATTAATTAAAGAAATTGTGCAATCCATTTCGGTAATTCCCGACGAAATTATGCGCACGGTTTATGTTCAGGAATGTTCTCTCCTATTAGACATTCCCGAACAAGCTTTGGTAAATGATTTGAACAAAAGGATTCGGAAATTACAAACTGATAAAACACTAATTTCCAGTCCGGAAGAATATATTGTTCAGAAACCACAAGCAGCGCAAATTCAAAAAAAGGAATTACACAAAACTCCTTTAGCCTATCAGGAAGAAAATTTAATTCGATTGTTGCTTCATTTTGGAAACCAATCTTTTGAATACCGATATAAAGAAAACGAAACCGCCGAAGAATCAATTATTGATGTAAATGTGGCCTCTTTTATCGTGGAACAATTGGAAGATGACGGTCTTGGTTTTTTGAATCCTTTTTATCAGGAAATTTATGAAACCTTTAGATTGGGTGTTTTAACTGAAAAATTGCCTTCAAACCAAATTTTTATCAATCACGAAAAACCAGAAATCGTACAAATAGCAGCCGATATGTTAAGTTTGCCCTACAATCTTTCAGAAAACTGGGCACTAAAAGAAAGAATACATGTGGTTACCGAAGAAGAAGTTCTTTTAAAATCGGTAAATAATTCGGTGCTTTCTTTCAAACAGCGTAAACTTGAACAAGAAATTCATGAGCTACAAAATGAAATGAAAGAAGCGGCTGAAAATGACCGTGAAAGATTACTTATGCTTATCTTAAAAAAACAAAATATTCAAAAAATCATTTCAGAAAGATTAGGAAGGATCGTCTTGAAATAAACTCCCGATAAACAAATGAAACATCAAAAACGCGATATTAAAAAGCTGGATTTCGAGAAAATTTTAGAAATTCTACGCAAGGAAGATAAAGAATCGGTTTACGAAAAAACAAATATTGTGCCCGATAGCGAACAACTTTACGAAGCACTTTCGGCCTATATAGATCCAAAAAATCTTTGGCGAAAATCTGTATTGGGAATTGATATTTACCGCTATGGATTGTATAAACATCTGGAGCAAACACTTATACCCAGCCTGTTCAAAATATTTTTTATCAAAACCATTAAACTGTGCCTGCAAAACAATCAGTTTGTTTTTCAGAAATACGATACAAAGCGAATTGAACAGTCGTTTATAAGCACCGGCGATGGCGGATATCTTATACTCGATTCGCCGATGCATGCTTTAATTTTTGTCATCAATTTCGAAATTGTTGTTCGCGCCTATAATTCGTTTCACCTGTTTCCTAAACTCCGTAAAATAATTGGGGCTATAAGTTTAAGGTATGCAATTACTTACGATACTTTATTTACTTTCGATAATAACTTTTACGGCAGCGCTATTATTAACAATGCAAGAATTTTAGAAAAAGACAGCCTTAACCGTTGTTTGCTCGATGAAAATACCTACAATTGGTTCTTAACCAATATCGATGGTATTGAAAACCTTCAAGTTTATACCATTTACGATGTGGCCAATATATATCATTTTCAGGATTATGATATGAAATACATTGAAGATGGCCAAAATGAAATACTTGGATTAAAGAGCTCTCGAAATAACGGTATTATCAATTCTGATATTCTGAAAATTGGCCAGATTATGTCAAAGGAAATGACCTTAAATATTTACAATCTGCATCTGCAAGTAAGTTTAAACATAACTTCTGATGCGGCAGCCGATAAAAAAAGACTAATTACCATCAGTTTAGGCAATTTAAATACAACCGGAATTTAGCCTGAATTTAAACTTATCGGATAACGAAATTTTATTTATTACTTTTGTGCATTAATTTTAAGGGTTTTGCGGTTTTGGTATTTTATCTAAAAATGAAGCCTAACTGATCACAATCGCTTAAGTTTTATTCTTTGAATCATAATAATAAACTATAAACTTATGTACACCAAATTTCAGGCATTTTTAAATAAAGAACTTGGCCAAATTAAAGAAGCAGGCTTATTCAAAAACGAACGAATTATTAGCAGCGCTCAGGGAGCTTCAATCAGAGTTTCATCCGGACAGGAAGTTTTAAATTTTTGCGCCAATAATTATCTTGGGTTATCGAATAATCATGAACTTATCAATGCAGCCAAACAAGCCTTGGATACTCACGGATATGGCATGTCATCCGTAAGGTTTATTTGTGGAACACAGGATTTGCACAAAGCGCTTGAGGCTAAAATTGCAGATTTTTTCGGAACCGAGGATACCATTTTGTACGCAGCCGCTTTTGATGCAAACGGAGGCGTTTTTGAGCCATTATTAGGTGATGAGGATGCAATTATATCTGATTCTCTGAATCATGCATCAATTATTGATGGCGTTCGTTTGTGCAAAGCAAATCGCTATCGTTACGCCAATGCCAATATGCAGGAACTTGAGGAGCGGCTGATTGAAGCACAAAAAGATCGTTTTCGTTTAATCGTTACCGACGGCGTTTTCTCAATGGACGGAAATGTAGCGCCCATGGATCAAATCATTGCATTGGCCAATAAATACGATGCCATGGTTATGATCGATGAAAGTCATTCAGCAGGAGTTGTTGGAAAAACAGGACGTGGTGTTACCGAATTATTTGATGTTCGCGGAAAAGCAGAAATAATTACCGGAACGCTCGGCAAAGCATTTGGCGGTGCAATTGGCGGATTTACCACCGGAAAAAAAGAAATTATCGATATGCTTCGTCAGCGGTCACGTCCTTATTTATTCTCCAATTCATTGCCTCCTATGGTAGTAAACGCAGGAATAAAAATGTTTGATATGATGGCCGAAACTACAGTGCTTCAGGATAAATTGCATAAAAACACCGACTATTTTATGGAAAAAATGCTGGCTGCCGGTTTTGATATAAAACCGACCAAATCGGCCATTGCAGCAGTTATGCTCTACGATGCCAAATTATCTCAGGAATTTGCAGCCAAATTGCTCGACGAAGGCGTTTACGTAATCGGTTTTTATTTCCCGGTTGTACCAAAAGGCGAAGCAAGAATACGTGTACAATTATCCGCAGCACATGAACAAACGCATTTGGATATAGCCATTTCGGCATTTATTAAAGTTGGAAAAGAGCTTGGTGTAATAAAATAACTCTCTGAAGCTGTTTGTATTTGCACAGGCAAATTTAAACTCAGAGTGATTAAGCCCGGTTTATCAAAAAACATAGAAAATTAAAAACGCACAAAATGAAAAATTCACTGATGGATCCTATTGGAAAGCTGATGGGACTTCGCTATAAATCACATCCATGGCACGGTGTATATATTGGCGAAGAAGCGCCGGAAGTAATTACTTGTTACATTGAAATGGTTCCAACGGATACGGTTAAATATGAAGTTGATAAAGAATCGGGATATTTGCGCCTCGACAGGCCACAAAAATACAGCAATACGGTTCCGGCACTTTATGGATTTATCCCTCAATCTTATTCCGAAGAAAGCGTTGCAAAATTTTGTCGCGAAAAAACAGGCCGGGAAAATATCATTGGCGATAAAGACCCTATTGATATTTGTGTGATGACCGAAAAAGAAATAACGCATGGCGATATTTTGGTCAAGGCCATTCCAATCGGTGGGTTTAGAATGTTGGATGGAAATGAAGCCGATGATAAGATTATTGCCGTTTTATTTGGTGATGTGGTCTATGGAGGCTTTAAAGACATTAAAGATGCCCCAGAGCTAATTATAGAGCGTTTAAAGCATTATTTTTTAACTTATAAGGATTTGCCCGGAAAAGCAGGGAAAGCCCAGGTAGAGATTACACATACCTATGGGGCCGAAGAAGCAAAAGAAGTTATCCGGCGATCTATGGAAGATTATCAAAACAGATATAAAAACTTGCAGAACCTGCTTTCAGATTATTAAAAAAAGCGCTTTCGGGCGCTTTTTTTTATATCTCTTTGTTCCGAATGAAGTTTATCAGTCCTTTTGCCTCGAATATTGCCATTAATTTCGTTGGCAATGGCTCAAAATAAAAGGTATAGGTATTGACTTTAAGTTCGCCTTTAATCATTTGCAGATCTATTTTATCGCCCTCCCGATAAAATTCAACAGCCTGCGGTAAGACAATTATCGGCAAACCTTGGTTGATTGCCGAACGGTAAAATATACGATTCACTGATTTTACAATTATCGCTTTAATCCCGGCATAACGCAATCCAACAGCAGGATGTTCACGTGAGCTGCCGCAGCCAAAATTATCACCGGCAATGATTATATCGCCAACCTTTACATTTTGAGCAAATTCTGAATCGAAACCTGCAAATAAATGTGGAACAATCGAGGCTGCATCAGCGCTATTGATGTTATAGGTTAAATTTCCGGCAAACATCAAATCAGTATTGAGGTTGTCTAAATCCTTATAATTCCATACGCCCTTAAAATAACGCTTAGCTTCAATTATATGCTCTTTATTTGATTGATTTTCAGCCAGAAAAGGCCGTTTCTTGATGGTTTTAGTATTGGTTTTTAAATCGATTATTTCGCCTGCCAAGGCAGAATGAGCCACTACGGTCGGCGATGCCAAGTAAATATTGGCATTTTTATTTCCCATTCTTCCTTTAAAATTCCGATTTGCCGTACTAATCACATTGTAATTATCTGCAGGAATTCCTTGTCCGGTTCCCAGGCATGGCCCGCAGGAAGACGCCAATACATGGGCGCCGGCTTCCATAAAAACTTCGATTAAGCCTTTTTTTAATGCCTCCAAATAAATTTTCTGAGATGCAGGAACAATCAACATCTGAAATCCCAGTGGTAATTTATTTCCTTTCAGGATGTTTGCTACAATTTCCAAATCTTCATAACGTCCATTGGCGCATGTACCAACCAGCGCCTGATGAATTTTTGTACCTGCAACTTCGCTTAGGGTTTTTACATTATCCACCTGATGTGGAATGGCTATAAGCGGAGAAATATCGTTAAGATCGATATTAATTTCTTTCGAATATTTTGCATCAACATCTGCCCAAACCGCATTTGCACATTCACCCAAATAAGATTGTAGAACTTCATCGCAGGGAAAAACCGCATTTTTGGCTCCCATTTCTGATGCAAAGTTCGCAAGGGTCATCCGGTCAGAAACAGTTAGATGCTTTAGAGCAGGGCCATGAAATTCGATAGATTTGTAATCGGCGCCGCTACTGCCAAGCATGCCTATTATCCATAAAGAAAGATCCTTTGCAAAAACATTTTCATTAAACTTACCTTTAAGAACAATTTTTATCGATTCCGGAATCCTAAACCAGGTTTCGCCTTGTTTCCAAAGGCCTGCTGTTTCGGTACGGTCAATTCCGGCAGCAAAAACATTAAAAGCACCGGCAGTGCAGGTGTGGCTGTCGCTCCCTACAATTAACATTCCCGGCTTTGCATACTCAGCCAATATTTGATGGCTGATGCCCTTACCGGCATCGTGAAATTTGCTTATTCCCTGTTCGTTTACAATTTCACGGATTTTTTGATAATCATTGGCCAGTTTTGCACTTGTAGGCGGCGCATTATGATCCAGAACGACAAGCAATTGCTCCGGATTTGCAACTTTTGCGCCATTCATTTTAATAAAAACATCGTAAATACTGTTTGTATTATCATGCGATAAAATAATATCGGGCTTTTTAAAAACTATACTTCCTGCTTTAGCGCCGAAAATTTTCTCGGCAAAAGTTTTTCCTGTATTCTCAATGTGCTTTTTTTTGCTTTTCATTTCGGCAAACCTTAATTTACAATATAAATTATTCGACATCGATACATCTAAAAATAACTTAAAAATAAACTTCCGAATGAATCTGATCGACCGGAATTCCTTTTTCCTGCAAAATGTCATAAGCATCGTGAATCATATCCACATTGCCACAAAGATAGCATAGCGTATCTGTTTTAAGCTCCTGATTCTTCAAATACCGGGTTAATCGTCCATGAAAATTACCACGTGCGTCTTTTGAAGTGGCAGCAATATATCGACTGCTCGAGTAGGAAGATTTTTCATAGGCTTCGTTTATAAATCGAATGCCGTGAATAAGTTTATAATTTAGGTTTGGATAAGAATATATAAAACTATGAAAAGGTGATATTCCTGTTCCGCTTGCCAAAAATAAAAACTCCCGATTTTCGATATCATTATCGTTTAAAGTAAAAAAACCGTACGGACCTTCTACATTTAGAGCTTGTCCAATTTTTGATTTTTTAAGCAAAACAGAAACGTCGCCTTCTTTTACTTCTTTAATTAATACTTCAAGAAAAGGATCATCAATACCGGAGTATATAGAATACTCACGCATATTAACATCATCCGGCATTCCAAGACTTAAATATTGCCCCGCCCGAAATTCAAATTTATTTCTATCCATTCGGATAATATAAGTTGATTCGGTCAGGCTTTTTATATTTTGAATTTTATGTAACATTTTTATTTTTTTAAACTCTGCAAAGAAAAACAAATAATCTTTAAGCCTAAAACATTTGTAAAATCTGTTTTTTCCGATAATATTCAGCGAGGAGTCATATTTTTTCCCTAAAGTGCTGATAGGTTGCGGCTTAAAAACCATCGCATTTAAAGGGTTTTTAGGATAAAATCAGCATAAGATACCAGAGGGGCATAATTTTGTTTTATAGTTGAAATTTAGGGCCTTTTTTAGCCAGAACATATATTAAACTTGAGGTATTGGGGTTTTTGGCCTTACTTCTTAAATTAGACCAAGTGGCGATGATAAAAGCACGTAAAAATCCAAGTTTCGTTCTTTTATAGTTTTCGGATAAAATGCTCACGTAAAAAGAATCTAATTTCATTGGATAAATTTTTTTCAGATAAAAGTCATGCCTTTCGGCCAAACGTGAAATATCAGTTTTTGTAAAATGATAAAGATGTCGCGGAACGTCATAGGCCGCCCAATAATTTTTGTAATATTTTGCATCAAAGGAATCCGGATTGGGTAAAGCCAAAATAAACACACCATCATCACCCAAAACCTGATGAATCAGATTTAAACGCTCATTAAGATTATGAACATGCTCTAATACATGCCACATCGTTATCAGATTAAATTTTGAATTTTCTAGGTTCTTTAACTTATTTTCATCAAATACACTTAATCCGAAATTATTCCTGGCATATTCAGCTGCACTCGCATTTGGTTCAATTCCCAAAACATTCCACTTCTTGGATTTAAGGTAGCTTAAGAAGTGTCCGGTACCACAACCTATATCCAATACATTTCCAACAGCCGTGTGTTTTTTTATAATTGAATATTTAGAAGTTTGATTTAAAATACGTGCAATTTGATATAAACCGGCAAATAAACCTTTGCTTTTATTTGAATGAGAAATATAATTTTCAGATTGATAATAGTTGTCAATTTGATTTTTTGATGGTCTGGGATTTGTAAATAAAAACCCACAGCTTGTGCATTTATCGATAATAAATGATTCACGGCTCAAAAAGTAATCTTTGAGATTATGAGAAGGAATTAGTTTATCTACACCGCAAATCGGACATTCCTTTAAATATTCAAGTTTGTGTTCCACGTGAAACCTATTTAATTAACGACCTAAATAAACCAATAAAACTGAAATGTCGGACGGGGAAATTCCGCTTATTCGTGAAGCCTGTCCGATGGTGCGCGGTTTAATTGCGCTTAACTTCTCTCTGGCCTCGAAAGATAAAGAATTAAGTTTTTTATAATCGAAATCGGCATGCAATTCAATTTCTTCAAACCTATAGAGTTTGTCAGCAATTTCCTTTTCTTTTTT
>JAZDJM010000341.1:0-2174 GCA_043804305.1 Bacteroidota bacterium | reverse complement strand
GCCTGTTACTTTAAAATACTCTCAAAAAAATGCGGTATTTACATTTGACAATATTGTATTGAGTTGTAAATTAGTTGATGGAAAATATCCTAATTATGAAGCGGTTATCCCTCTAAACAATACAAACAAAATGACGATTGAACGCCTTAGCTTGTACAATTCAATCAAACGCGTTTCAATTTTTGCCAACCAGTCAACTCACCAAATCCGATTTAAGGTACAAGGCCAGGAGTTGGTACTTTCTGCTGAAGATTTGGATTATTCAAATGCAGCCAACGAAAGATTGGCTTGTAATTATTCTGGCGAAGACATGGAAATTGGATTCAATTCGCGTTTCCTGCTCGAAATGCTTTCGAATCTGGATACGGATGAAATTACATTTGAAATGTCGGCTCCAAACCGTGCCGGTTTAATAATCCCGCAAAATGTTGAAAATGAGGCAGAAGATATTTTAATGTTAATTATGCCGGTTATGTTAAATTAAACGGTTTTATTTCTACAAAAAAGACCTGTCAGTTTTAAAATCTGACAGGTTTTTTTATTTCTGAACCTTAACAGAAAACCTCAATCGCTTTAGGCTGCACCTTAATTTGCACGGGAGTATAGCCTTTTAATTCTCCATCGGGTGAAACTACTTTTGAGTTTTTGGTAGTTATTTTTATATCTTTTCCGCGAATAACTTTTATTTCCGGCAAATGAATATGTTCTCCGGTTAAAATTTTCGGAAAAGATTTCATTAAGCGGAAGGTGTTCATTTTTTTCAACACCGTAACATCGAGGATGCCATCTTCAAAAGATGCATCCGGAGCCATTAAAAAATTGGACGTATATCTGGTATTCGAAACCTCAACAAATAATGTATCACATTCAAATTTTTCTCCATCCACTTCAATAATGGTTGGTTCTGTTTTTAGATTCAAGGCTCTGTAAAAAATTCCTATGGTATAAGCAAAATTACCCAGAAACTTAAACTTTGAAGCAGTTAGTGTTACATCTGAAGTAAAGCCAACACCCAAAATATTGAAGAAATAAAACGGACTGCCACCATTCTGAGCTATTCCTGCATCAACCCATTTGGTTTTACCTTGATCTAAACTTCCTATAATTTCCTTTATTTGTCCGGTTTTAAATCCTAAATCACGTACAAAAGCATTTCCTGTTCCAATAGGAAGAATTCCCAGTGGAGGTTTTATTTTTGATTTGTTATGAAGATATCCATTGGCCACTTCCATAATTGTGCCATCTCCGCCTGCAGCAAATATGCCATCAAAGCCATCAAATTCTGAATCCATGACAGATTTGCTCGTATTTTCGCCACCCAAAGTAGAAACAAGCGTTACCTCATGTCCTGCACTTTTTAATAAGTCCAGTGCCGTTTTCTTCAGTTTTTTTGCGCGTCCATTTCCGGCATAATCATTAAAAAATACTAATAGCCTCATATTCTGCGAATTGATAAATATTTTATAGCGAATTTTAAATTGAGGGAAGCGACAAATATAGATAAATTTTATAATTACACTTTATTTTTAGAAATTTCATTGAGAAAAGCCTGATATTCGCATCAATTATATAAAGATAGCTTTGCGCCTATTAATAATGCAAAATGGATTCAAATTCAATATTAATCAATGTGTTGCATGCCACGCCTGTGTTTTAGCTTGTCAAATTGAGCATTTTGATTTGGACGAAATTATTTCACCTGAAAACTGGAAAGAGCATAATGCCTGGCGTGAAGTTAAATCATTCAACGAATTTCAGTTCCCGGATCTTCCGGTTTTTAATTTCTCTATGGCTTGCAATCATTGTAAGGAAGCGCCTTGCATGGAAAATTGTCCGGCTTTGGCTTATAACTCCAATACAAGTTTTAATGCAATTATTCATAAAGTTGATGCCTGTATCGGATGTCAATATTGCACAATGGTCTGTCCGTATAATGCACCAAAATACAACCCATTTAAAGGCGTAGTCGAAAAATGTACGTTATGCCTAAATCGCCTCAAGAATGAGCTAAAAACTGCTTGTGCAACTTCCTGTCCTACCGGCGCTCTCGATTTCGGTTCGATTTTAATATCGCCGCAATATGTAAATGGATTTCAGGAATTTGGCATTAAACCGGCAATTGAGATTACTGATTTAAGAAAAACAGCAGCCCTTAAAACCGACAATAGCTACAG
>JAZDJM010000340.1:0-3345 GCA_043804305.1 Bacteroidota bacterium | reverse complement strand
TTAAATTCTTGGTGCCCGTCGAGTCAAGAATATAGGGATCAAATACCGCGGCATAGCGAAGATCAAGATTTTTTAGCAACTGCGTGCGTGCATTAACAATCAGTGGCGACCAGCGTAAACTGTCTTTTGCAATATTATAATCGGTTGAAAGGGATAGATTATCAATAAGGACAATTTTGCGCGTTCCAGTTATTGTGTCTTTTCTGTCGCGCACTTTCATTTCAAAATTATTGGTCAGGTTTAAATTTAAGTTCCCTGACTTCCCGGCTGATGGAGTTCCATAAACAGCACCTTCGAACATTGAATATTGGATAAATAAATTCCGCGAATCATCGAAATATTCATCGTAATATTTGTATTTATCTTCCCCAAAATCAGGCCTATAGGAAAATGAAACAGAAGGTGACATGACATGGCGAATAGCCCGAATAGGAAATTTCTCACCAAACAAATACATTCCATAAAGCCTTGTATTTAAGCTTGAAGATACACTGTAATCGCGCACTGCCCTGAATCCATTAATGGTATCTCTCACCACTTGTCCGCTAATTTTTCCCAAATCGTCGATCGCTGTAATTTCAAATGACTTTCGATAGGATTGAGTATACCATCTTTCAGTAAAGTTGGCACTATTCGTCCAAGTAAAATACTTTAATACTTTAACTGAACTTGAAATCGGAATACTATGCCGGATTCCGTTTCTGAAATAATTTTCCATTCCGGGTTTAAACAACATGGAATCAGGCATTAAGGCTGTATTTTGAGCAGCCATGCTATACTTCAGTGAAATATTGTCGTACCACTTTAAATTACCTACTTTATCTTTTTTTCGAAACGGATAAAACTGAGTTCCGGTAAGTGAAAATTCAGGCAAGGTCAATTCAAAACTTTTGCTTCGCGTATTTTGCCGATGCCCTAAATTCATATTCAAAAACCATTTCTTATTGAAACTGGTTGAATAATTCACACTCGACTGGAATTGATTACTCAGTTTGTTTTCGAAAGTATTTTGAATTTCATACTGATTAAAAGAACTGGTAACAATATTCACATTGGCCGAAAATTTACTGTTTGGCCTTGCTTTGACATCCTGATTATGTGTCCATTGAATTCTAAAATCCCGTGTTCTCGAATAATCCGGAGAGCCTTCAGTCCCAAGAATATTGATTGCATATTTAAAATCGAATGCACCTTGGTATTGATATTTTTTAAAATAACGAAAATTCGGATTCAAAGCCCAACTTCCTCTGGTATAGATACTTCCCTTTATGCTGAAATCAAAATAATCGCTGATTGCCCAATAATATCCACCATCCATTAAATAATAACCTTGCTTGGCGTACTGGCCGTAGGTAGGCATTAAAATACCGGACCGCTTACCGCTTTTATTCGGAAACAACCCAAAAGGCAAAATTAGTGGTGTTGGTACTCCTTCGATGGTAAAAGTTACAGGACCGGTAATAATCAATTCGCCGGGCATAACTTTAGATTTTTGAAACCGAAAGGCGTAATGCGGTTCAGGATGTTGGCAGGTTGTGTATTGACCGCCTTGAATATAGGTAACATCATCGGCCATTTTTTTCACTTTATCTCCCAAGAGAAAACCTTCGCCTTCTTCTGTTTTAACACCGATAATTATTCCTTTTTTCGATTTAAAATTATAACGTAATTGTTTGGATTCAAAAGTTTTATCAGCTTCCTTAAACACCGGGGCGCCGGTAATTTTGCCATCTGCGTCTTTTAATCCTTCCGAAAAAAGTTCATTGGTATTAAAATCAATTTCCACATAATCACCTTTTAGGTTAATTTTTTCATAATCGATTATGGCGCTTTTAAACAGATATACTATATGGTTTTTTAAATCGAATCTCAATGAATCACCTGAGTTATAATCTACAATATCATTTAGTTGCGAAGGTTTGCGTTTTATTCTAAGCGTGTCTGTGAGTAGGCTGTCAGATTTTGCAGTATCACTTAAGCGCGTTAAAACCTGCATTGGAATGGTATCAAAATTAAGACTATCAGGGGCTAAAAAATTTAAAGAATCAGGGCTAATCTTCTGAATAACTGACCTTTCATAAAGCTGACTAACAAATTTTTCATATTTTCCTTTTGGATTGGCAAAAGCATTATAAGTTTGCAAACCAAAAAAGAAAGCAAAAATGGCTAAACTGGCCTTAAAATATCTTGTTGATAAAAACGTTAACAATTTGTTCTTTATCTGTTTAGTAGAAGCTGGTTATTCAATAATTTTAGCATCAAAACTAGTAAAATAAACCAATACAAGAAACACTAAGTTTTAATTTATGATTAAGCTTTTAAACATTTTCGATTTAGGGATTAAATGTGTAAAGCATTCTTTGTTTGTTCTGACTCTGCTATTAGCGCTTTACAGTACTGATATTCAAAGTCAAAACTTAGTGGACATTGTAGTGATTGATGCCGGCCACGGAGGAAAAGATCCTGGCGCATTAGGCCGCTCAAGCCGCGAAAAAGATATCGTTTTGTCTGTTGCGCTTAAAGCCGGCGAACTAATTACAAACAACTTAAAAGGTGTAAAGGTTGTATATACACGTAAAACCGATGTGTTTATTCCATTAAACACCCGTGCCCAAATAGCTAACAACAATAAAGCTGATTTGTTTATTTCAATACACTGCAACAGTAATACATCGTCTCAGCCAAAAGGAGCAGAAACTTATGTTATGGGAATGCATAAAAGTGAAGAGAACTTGCAAGTAGCCATGCTCGAAAACTCAGCCATTCTGCTCGAAGACGATTATAAAACCAATTATGAAGGATTTGATCCCAGCTCCATTGAGAGCCACATCATTTTTAATTTTTTTCAAAACAGTTTTCAATCTCAAAACCTTGATATTGCTTCTGAATTACAAAGTGAATTTAAACAAAATACAGCAGTTGTAGATCGGGGCGTAAAGGAAGCCGGATTTTGGGTGTTATATAAAACAGCCATGCCAGGTATTTTAATCGAACTTGGTTTTTTAAGTAATTCTGTCGATGAAGCTTATCTAAAATCGGAAAAGGGCAGAATCAATTGGCATTGGCCATTTTTAATGCATTTAATGCCTATAAGACAAAGCATGATGCAATGGAATATCAGAAAATTGGTTATGAAAATAAAAAACCAGTGGACAATAAACCTAAAATTGTTGAAGCTGAAAAAGTAATCTATAAAATTCAGTTTTTAAGTTTATCCGAGGCAAAAACATTAAGTGGGAAAAAATACAATAAGCTACCGGAAATTCGCTATTATAATTATCAAGGAATGTATCGGTATACAAGCGGAAGTACAAGCAATTACAATGAGGCTGTTATCCTTCAGAA
>JAZDJM010000339.1:0-3058 GCA_043804305.1 Bacteroidota bacterium | reverse complement strand
GGAGTAATTAATAAACGAATTTTTGGCGGCTATGTAAAAAGTCCAAACGAATTTGAATTTTTGCCCGGAAGCCTGGATGCAATTGTGCATTTATCCAAAATATTTAATCACCTATTTATTGTTTCCAACCAGCAAGGAATTGGGAAAGGGCTTATGAATGAAACAGATATTGCTGAAATTCATGATTTTATGCTCACCGAAATTCATAGAAACGGTGGTAAAATTAGTGCAATTTATTATTGTGCCGATTTGGCAAGCAAAATTCCAAACTGCAGAAAGCCGGGATTATCAATGGCGTATCGGGCAAAAAAAGATTTTCCGGAAATTGAGTTTTCAAAAAGTATTATGGTTGGCGATACGATGAGTGATATGGAATTCGGAATGAATGCCGGAATGAAATGTTATCTCGTACATGATAATCCTGTATCTTCGAATCCAAAATCCGATTATAAAATCATCAGTTCTTTAACTCATTTCTCAAAATTAAAAACCTTCTAATCTTGACTCCACAAATGATACTATTCAGTTTTTTTGCTTATACAATTTTACTTTTTGTAGTCAGCTGGTTTACAAGCAGAAATGCTGATAACGAAAGTTTTTTTATCGGGAATAAAGTTTCTCCATGGTATGTTGTAGCCTACGGAATGATTGGTGCATCTCTGAGCGGAGTAACTTTTATTTCGATTCCCGGAGTTGTTGGCGATACCAAATTCTCCTATATGGTCATTGTTTTTGGTTATTTGGTTGGTTATTTTGTAATTGCCAATGTTTTAATGCCAATTTATTATAAGCTTAATCTCACATCCATTTATTCTTATTTACATCAGCGATTTGGCTATTATGCCTATAAAACCGGAGCTTCTTTCTTTTTACTTTCCAGAATAATTGGGGCTTCATTCCGAATGTTTCTGGTTGTATATATACTTCAGCATTTTGTTCTCGATAACTATAATGTACCATTTACTGTAACGGCAATTGTTTTCGTCGGTTTAATACTCATTTACACCTGGCGCGGCGGGATTAAAACCATCGTCTGGACGGATACTTTACAGACTACTTTTATGCTTCTGTCTGTGATTATTTCCATTTTACTGATTTCCGATCATTTGGATAAACCTTTTTTAGAATTGTATAAAAACATCCAAGAAGCTGAATATACTAAAATGTTTTTCTTTGATTGGCGAGACAAGTATTTCTTTGTAAAACAATTTATTTCAGGAGCTTTTATTGCCATCGTAATGACCGGTCTGGATCAGGATATGATGCAAAAAAATCTGAGTTGCAAGAACTTATCCGATGCTAAAAAGAATATGTATTGGTTTAGTTGGGCACTGCTACCTGTTAATTTCATTTTTCTAACTTTAGGCGCTTTTATTGCTTATTATGCTCAGGTTAAAGGGATTGTAATAACAGGAACCAGTGATACACTTTTTCCTGAAATTGCGCTAAATCATTTGGGCACTTTTGCAGGTATCGTTTTTATTATTGGTTTAATTGCCGCAGCTTACAGCAGTGCCGACAGTGCATTAACTGCTTTAACCACTTCTTTTACACTTGATATTCTTGGAATCGATCGCAGAGAAAATATAAGTAAAGAAAAAAAAGTTAGAATACGCAAAATTAGTCATTTAGGAATGGCCGCCGTTCTGGTACTCGTTATTATTGGATATGGTATGATTAACGATCAGGCAATTATTACGAAATTATTTACCATTGCCGGCTATACCTACGGTCCATTGCTTGGTTTGTTCAGCTTTGGTATATTTTTGAAACGAACAGTAATTGACAAATGGGTGCCAGTTATTGCTTTGGTTTCTCCCCTACTGTCATACTTAATTCAAATCTATTCGCCAATTATTTTTAACGGCTATCAGTTTGGTTTTGAATTATTATTGGTAAATGGGCTATTAATGTTTGCAGGTCTTTTGTTTTTTTCCAAACCCAAATCTTAGGTTTCAAATACTAAATTATTTCTCCCGCCAGCCAATTTTGTTTATTGATATTTTTCAGTTGTTAATGCAGGTGAAATCGCATTTGCTTTGCGAAATATAACAAACGCTTTTCATTCGAATTGAAAAAAAATTACCTTTGGATGATAAACTTTTCAAACATAAAATTGAGCACATTAATTAACAATATAAAAAAATACAAGAATTAGCTGGAATATTCTCATTTACAATCTCTTTTTTGTGCCGGACAGTTTATTTTTGATACTGCATTTATAAAAGAATGGAGGTTTAGGTATGTATGGCTCAAAATTATTTAATGGTAATTCTAAGTTTTTTAAGCATTATTCCATTTCAATTGCCCTATTTTGGACTGCTTTAATACTTGCTTTAGGCTATTGGGAGATTCTGGATAATAAAGCAGATAGCATGGAAAATGCTTATCTCTTAACAAAAGTTGGTTTTGATAAAGATGTCTTATATCGGCGTTGGGCAACTAATCATGGTGGAGTTTATGCTCCTGTAACTGAACAGACGCAGCCTAATCCTTATTTAAGTGAAATTTCGGAACGTGAAATTTCAACACCTTCAGGCAAAAAATTAACGCTGGTTAACCCTGCTTATATGTCAAGACAGGTCTATGAACTTGAAAAGGAAAACTCAGAAGTAATTAGCCACTTAACAAGCCTAAAGCCAATACGGCCTGAAAATAAACCCGATGAATGGGAAACAAAAGCCCTTCAATCCTTTGAAAAAGGTATAAACGAAGTTTTTTCGATTGATTCTATAAACGGACGTGCCTATTTCCGTTATATGCAAGCGTTTTATATAGAGCAAGGCTGCCTAAAATGCCACGAAAAGGATGGTTATAAACTGAATGAAATTAGAGGTGGCATTAGTGTTTCTTACCCTAAAGATAAAATTAATGCTATTTCTGAAAGCAATATAAACTCGCACTTATTGATTCTTTTAGTATTGTGGTTTCTTGGGATATGCATAATAATCATTAGTTATTTTAGGTTGCGAAAATCTGATTTTAACAGAAGAATGGCCGAATTAGCTTTAGAAAGTGCCTACGATAATTTGGAACACGAAATTCAAAAGCGAACTTC
>JAZDJM010000338.1:0-2426 GCA_043804305.1 Bacteroidota bacterium | reverse complement strand
CTTTTTCTTCTAAATCAATAATGACGTAGTTTATTTAATTTCAAACACTTGTAGCATCCCGGTCTTCGGATCTATAGAAATAATATTCTTTGTTGTAGAAACAGCTTGTAAAACCCCAATTTGCGGAATCAAGAAAGTATTTTTAGCATATTCCATATTATTATAACTCAGCCAAACACGGGCAGATTCAGGTACTCTATAAAAAATACCGCTCGATTGTTCGCTTTTTGTCTGTGTCTTTAAAACCTCAGTCATTCCGTTTGATTGAACAATTAAATTAACTTTCTCACCCATGGGCGCATTGAGGTCTGCAACTCCTTTTTCTTTTGAAAATTTAAATACCGAATAAGTTTGTCTTGTTTTGTCACCCTCGGGAACAACATAAAAAGTGTATTTTTCTTCAATGGTAATTCTTTTACCTTTGAAGAGAGCTAAATAATCAGATTCCATCTTTTTTAATTCGGAGATCATTAAAGCAAGCGTTTGTGCCGGATAGTTTACCTCCTGATATCCGGACAAAAGATCAAATTTATTTTTTCTGATTTCCATATAAAAACTGGCAGCATCTTTGGCTCTTTGCTCCATATTTTTTTCTACATTCGTTTTATTGAACACTACATCTTCGATGGTTGTTGTGTCCACTGAAATTCTGCGAATGATGGTGTCAATTTTTGAGATTTGATTTAAATCGGCAAAATAACTGAAATCGCGCGAAAAATTTTCACTCAAAAGGTCAATTCTTGCTTTCACATAATCTTCATTTAAAGGCGAAGATTCATCCAGGCCTTTTATTACACCGTTGGCCTGTAATTGCAGTAAATATGCCCGTTCAGTCTTGCTTGATCTTTCCCCGAAATTGAAAAAATAAATAGCATTTGGGTCAGCTTCGTAGCTGGAACTGATGCTTATTCCTTTAATGGTATAATATGTTTCAGCTTTACTTATAAAATCATTTAATCCTAAAACTTGCCGGGCATAGCTTACATATGGACCCGGCAATTCTTCTGTTTTATTTACAACAACATCAACTTGCAAAACCGCTCTTGGAAGGGCATAAAAAATACCGTTCTGTCCAAGGTTTTCCATAGTAGATTTAACCTTAAGAGAACTAATTTGAGCATATAATGTGTTAATACTCAAAAAGGAAATCAACATCAATTGAATTATCCTAATCATAGGTTGCGGTATTAATTAGTGAAAAAGTCAAAAACATTACCAATGGTACTTGTTGTACCCTTATAAAGCTCTGTATATCGGCAATTTGTGCATGTAACTGCAAAAAACTTTTTATTTTGAACATCAAATATTTTGGCAAAACGTCCTCCGGTTGTTCTTATTTCATCTGTTTCGTAGGTAGTTGTACCGCACTTGGCACAAATATATTTCTGTTTCATTTTTTTAATTTTTTCAGATTAATGCAACAAATTTAAGCTATTTTACAAACAAAAGTTCGCGGTATTTTGGCAAAGGCCATAACTGATCATCCACCATTAATTCAAGTTTGTCAATATGCGTCCTGATTTCTTCGGCCGAAACTCTGACCTGAGTATCGTATGCAACTGCTTTGGCTTCTTCGTCTTCCAATCTGTTTGCTTTTTTGCGTTGCTCAATCATCTTATCTACACCGCGTTTTATTTCCGAAATGTGATGCGATATATTGGAGATGATTTCCAATTCATTTTTCGATACTTTGCCATAAGTTCTTAAATCCAGTATTTCTTTAAGTCCTTTAACATTTTCTATCAAAGTGTTTTGATATCGGATTGCAATAGGAATAATATGATTGGTTGCCATATCGCCCAAAACGCGCGATTCAATTTGAACTTTTTTAGTATACTTTTCTAACCGGATCAATCTTCTGGCTTCCAATTCGCGTTGTGTTAACACATTGGTTTCTTTAAAAAGCTCCACAATATTGGGTTTTACTAAAGTCCTTAAGGTTATTGGAGTTGTTTTTATATGTGATAAACCTCTTCTTTCCGCTTCTTCAATCCATTCCTGACTGTAATTATTTCCCTCGAAGCGTATTCTTTTCGATTTGATAATATAGCTTTTGATCATACTATAAACGGCATCTTCAAATCCCAATCCCTTGTTTATCAATCCGTCAATCTCCAGTTTGAATGATTTTAACTGTTTTGCCAAAATTGTATTTAATGCAATCATTGGTTTGGCACAATTAGCCGACGAACCAACTGCCCTGAATTCAAATTTATTGCCGGTAAAAGCAAAGGGTGAAGTTCTGTTTCTATCGGTATTATCCAGTAAAATTTCAGGAATATTTGGTACATTGATGTTTATTCCGGCTTTCAATTCTTCATTTAAACCTGATTTGTCTTTACTTGCTTCAATTCTATCCAGTAAACTAGTTAATTGAGTACCTATAAAAACAGAAATAATTGCAGGAGGCGCTTCATGTCCGCCAA
>JAZDJM010000337.1:0-5230 GCA_043804305.1 Bacteroidota bacterium | reverse complement strand
CAGAAAATTATTGATTTTATGATTCAAAAAGTACTTATTGCCAACCGTGGAGAGATTGCAGTGAGGGTAATGCGAAGTTGCAGAGAAATGGGAATTAAGTCTGTAGCTGTGTATTCAGAGGCAGATCGCTCATCTATGCATGTTCGTTATGCTGATGAAGCTTACTTTATCGGTCCATCACCTTCAAACGAAAGCTATTTGGTTATTGATAAAATAATTGATGCAGCCAAAAAATCAGGAGCAGATGCCATACATCCGGGTTATGGTTTCTTATCAGAAAATGCCAGATTTTCAGACCGTTGCAAAAAAGAAGGCATTATTTTTATAGGCCCCGATTCGTATGCCATAAATACAATGGGCGATAAAATAACTGCACGTAAAACTATGATTAAAGCAGGCGTTCCGGTTGTACCGGGAACAACCGAACCAATTACCGATGAAGAGAATGCGATTAAAGTTATTCATCAAATCGGACTTCCGGTCATGATAAAAGCCTCCGCAGGTGGTGGTGGCAAAGGAATGCGTTTGGTAAAGGAAGAAAAAGAAATTTTGAATGCTATCCGCGGAGCACGATCAGAAGCTTTAAATGCATTTGGCAATGATGCCGTTTATATTGAAAAGTACATCGATTCGCCTCATCATATCGAATTTCAAATATTGGCCGACAATCACGGGAATGCAGTTCACTTATTTGAAAGAGAATGTTCGGTTCAGCGCCGGCATCAAAAAGTGGTTGAAGAAACTCCTTCACCATTATTAAATGCTGAAGTAAGGGCAGAAATGGGGAAACACGCGGTAATGGCAGCACAGGCGGTTAATTATTCGGGAGCTGGAACCATAGAGTTTATTATGGGCGATGATTTAAAGTATTATTTCCTTGAAATGAATACCCGTTTGCAGGTTGAACATCCGATCACCGAAATGGTAGTAGGAGTTGATTTGGTAAAACAACAAATAAACATTGCAAATAATCTTAAACTTGAATACAAACAAGAAGATTTAAAACAAAACGGACACGCCATCGAATGCCGAATCTATGCTGAAGACCCTGACAACAATTTTATGCCTAGTCCCGGTGTAATCAAGCATTTTAGTGAGCCTTTAGGTTTAGGAATCAGAAACGACGGATATGTTTACAGCGGTTATGAAATACCCTTATACTATGATCCGATGATTTCGAAATTAATTGTTTGGGCCGAAACGCGTGAAGCTGCAATAAAAAGAATGAAAGGCGCATTGTATAATTATAAAATTACAGGAATTAAAACTTCCATTAAGTTCCTCGACAAGATTATGGAAACCGCTGCCTTTGTTCATGGAAATTACAATACCCATTTTATTCAGGAAAATGAAGCCTTTTTATTGTCGCCAAAAACCGCAAAAGCCGAATGCGAAGATATGGCCATGATTGCAACATTTATCAATTATTTAGATGTGCTGGAAAAAAACAGCATAAAATCTTCCGCAAATAACCATACAAATCAATGGAAAGAATTTGGAAGAAAAAGAAATGTTATCCGTTTATAATTGAATTTGAATTATGATAAAAAAATTAGATATAAAAATCGGTGAGCGTATTGCCAGTCTCGAATTGATTAAACAATCCGGAAATCATCTTGATGTTAAGGTAGACGATAAAATCTATCATTTGGATATGGTTCAGGTTGAAAAAGGAGCCTATAGCATTTTGAAAGATCACATTTCCTATAATCTGGAATTGCTCGAGAAAGAAAATCCAAAACTTTATGAAGTTCATACATTTAATCAAACCTTCGATGTCGAAGTAATCGATGCGGAAAGCAGATATTTAATGAACAGAGGAGAACTTGATACGGATAACGGAGAATTAGCAATCTCAAGCCCAATGCCCGGAAAAGTAGTAAAAATTCCTGTAAAAATTGGTGATAAAGTTAAAGAAGGAACGGTAGTAATTATTGTAGAAGCTATGAAAATGCAGAGCGAATACAAAGTAAAAACCGATAGAGTAATTATTGATATTTTAGTTAAAGAAGGTGATGCTGTTGATGGTAAGCAACCTCTTGTGATTGTTGAATAAAATAACATTTGAATATGTCGAATATAGAAGAAAAATATAATCTCTTTGAAGAGAAAAACACAATGGCCGAACTTGGCGGCGGACAAGAAAGAATTGACAAACAGCATGCTGCCGGAAGAAAAACCGCACGCGAACGCATTGAACTGCTGCTTGATCCGGGTACTTTTGTAGAACTCGATAAATTCGTTACACATAGAACCACAGATTTTGATATGGACAAAACAAAATTTCTGGGTGATGGTTTAGTAAGTGGCTACGGTAAAATTGATGGCCGTTTGATGTATGTCTTTGCTCAGGATTTTACAGTATTTGGAGGCTCTTTAAGCAGGGCAAATGCCGATAAAATTATGAAAGTAATGGATTTAGCGATGAAAATGGGTGCTCCCGTGATTGGATTAAATGATTCGGGGGGTGCACGTATTCAGGAAGGTGTTGAGAGCTTGGCCGGTTATGCCGACATTTTTTACAGAAATGTAATGAGTTCGGGAGTAATTCCTCAATTTTCTGCCATTCTTGGACCATGTGCCGGAGGTGCCGTTTATTCGCCTGCCATTACTGATTTTATTCTGATGGTTAAGGAAAGTAGCTATATGTTTGTTACCGGCCCAGATGTTATAAAAACGGTTACACATGAAGAAGTTACCAAAGAAGAACTGGGCGGAGCCATGACCCACAACTCAAAAAGTGGTGTAGCGCATCTTACTGCCGATGATGATGAACAGGCCATGATGATGCTCAGGGAGTTAATCAGTTTTATTCCTTCCAACAATATGGAAGATCCTCCGGTAAAAATATGTACCGACGATGTAAACCGTATCGATAAGAAACTTAACGATTTGATTCCGGCCGATCCGAATAAGCCTTACGATATGAAGGAATTGATTCATTCCATTATCGATGACAAGCATTTTTTCGAAATTATGCCCCATTATGCACAAAATATGATAATTGGTTTTGCAAGAATGGCAGGAAAACCAATCGGAATTGTTGCAAACCAGCCATCAATGCTAGCCGGTGTGCTCGATATCGATTCTTCAACAAAAGCAGCACGTTTTGTTCGTTTTTGCGATGCTTTTAATATTCCTTTGGTCACACTGGTTGACGTTCCGGGATTTTTGCCGGGCACAACCCAGGAATTTGGCGGCATTATCAAGCATGGGGCAAAATTGCTTTATGCCTTTGCCGAAGCAACAGTTCCAAAAATTACACTGATTACAAGAAAAGCCTATGGCGGCGCTTACGATGTTATGTCGAGCAAGCACATTGGGTCAGATCTGAATTATGCTTATCCAACAGCCGAAATAGCGGTTATGGGTCCGGCGGGAGCTGTCAACATTATCCATCGAAACAAATTAAATGATCAAAACTTTATTAATGAGGCCGTTGAAGATTATAAAAATAACTTTGCCAGTCCTTATAAAGCAGCTCAAATGGGTTATATCGACGAAATAATCTATCCTAAAGATACAAGGAAAAAAATTATTCAAGGCCTTGAGATGACTCAAAATAAATCAAAAACAAATCCACCTAAAAAGCACGGAAATATTCCATTATAAGCTTTTATACATACTTAATTAAAGCCTGAACAGCAAATCTGCGGTCAGGCTTTAGTTTTTTCAGGTATTTGTTTAAAACTTTACATTAAAATACATTCGAAAAGTGGAAAAATTAGGAAAAAGATTTACTTTTGCAAACTAAAATTTGAACTAGATGGCAAAAAGTAAAAAATCCAAAGATGTTACAGAAGAGCGCTTTGAAGCAGTTGAAGAAGCTTTAACCAGAACGGAAAAAATTCTTGAAAAACATCAAAAAAATATATTAACCGGAATTTCGATCATAATTGTTATTGTTTTGGCCTATTTTGCTTTCCAGAAATATTATTTGGAACCCAAAGAAAAAGAAGCTTCTGAACAAATGTGGATGGCCGAAAAATATTTTGGCATGGACAGTATTCAGTTAGCTTTAAATGGCGATGGAAACTACTACGGTTTTCTGGATATTATAGATGAATACGGCATTACAAAAACAGCGAATTTAGCGCAATATTATACCGGATTATGCTATCTTCATCTTGAAAAATACGAGGACGCCATTGATTATTTAAGCCATTTTAAATCGAGCGATAAAGTATTGGCTCCAATGTCATTAGGTGCAATTGGTGATTCCTATATGGAATTAGGAAAAGTAAGCAAAGCCGCTTCTTATTATCTTGATGCCGCAAATAAAGTGGATAGTGAATTTACCACGCCTGTTTTTCTTCAAAAAGCTTCATGGGCTTATGAACTTGAAGAAAATTATTCCAAGGCCTTAGACTTGCAAAAAAGAATTAAAACCGATTATCCCAACACTTCAGAAGGAAGAGAAGCTGAAAAGTATATCGCACTTCTTACTGCTAAACTAAAATAATTACAGTTTTTTTATTGTTGAAATACCTGAATTTTTATTCAGGTATTTTTTTTTTGAATTTTAATTACATTTCCTCTAAAAAACAAATTTGATTAAATTGGACAGAGGGAACCTACATGAGGTTTTTTATTGAATTCTTGTGTAATTACAGAATTTCATGTAGGTTTGATAAGTTAAAAAGAAGCATATGAGAATAGTCTTTATGGGAACCCCCGATTTTGCAGTTTATTCTTTAAAAAAGCTTATTGAAAACAACTATAATATTGTTGGTGTTATAACTGCTGTTGATCAGCCGGCAGGGCGAGGAAAAAAGATTAAAATGTCGGCTGTAAAAGAATTTGCGCTTGAACATAAGCTAAATTTATTACAGCCGGTAAATCTCAAAGATCCAGATTTCATTGAAAAATTACACGCTCTAAATGCTGATATCCAAATTGTTGTTGCATTCAGAATGCTTCCGGCAATCGTTTGGGATATGCCACCCTTTGGCACTTTTAATCTTCATGCATCTTTGTTGCCCCAATACAGAGGAGCCGCGCCAATCAATCATGCAATCATTAACGGGGAAACGGAAACCGGGCTTACTACATTTTTTCTTGATAAGGAAATAGATACCGGGAAAATAATTTTGCAGGAGAAATGCAGTATTGATGCTAATGATGATTTTGGGAGTCTGCATGATAAAATGATGATTTTGGGAGCCGGTTTAATCATCAAAACCCTCGAATTAATTGAAAATAAAAGGCATAACAGTATTGCACAAAGCGA
>JAZDJM010000336.1:0-2818 GCA_043804305.1 Bacteroidota bacterium | reverse complement strand
TTTTCAGGCAAAACAACACCCATATTTCCGGCAACCGGTTCAACAATGATTGCTGCTATCTGATTCTTTTTCTCAGCAAATATTTTTTCAACCGATTCCAGATTATTATAGTCTGCAATTAATGTGCCGGCGGCAATTCCTTTGGTAACACCCGGACTATCAGGTAATCCGAGCGTTATGGCACCTGAGCCTGCTTTAATCAGAAAGCTGTCGCCATGGCCGTGATAATTACCGGCAAATTTCAAGATTAACTCACGCTGTGTATAACCACGGGCCAGGCGGATTGCACTCATGGTAGCTTCCGTTCCGGAATTCACCATTCTTACTTTTTCAATGGATGGAATCATTTTGATAATTTGTTCCGCCATCAAAGTTTCGTAAAGCGTTGGAGCACCAAAACTTGTTCCATTTGCAGCAGCCTCACTAATGGCAGAAAGGATATCGGGATGTGCATGGCCAAGGATTAAAGGCCCCCATGAAGAAACAAAATCAATGTATTGATTCCCATCGATATCCTCAATTTTACTACCTTTTCCTTTTGCTATGACAATGGGATCGCAATTTACACTTTTAAAGGCGCGAACAGGCGAATTAACTCCACCCGGAATACTTTTTTGTGCTCTTTGAAATTCTATTTTACTTTTTTCTACATTCATTTTATTAATCTTAAACGTTTTGTTCTCTCAGAATATTGGCAATATCAACTGCGTGATATGTAATAATGATATCTGCACCTTCCCTTTTTATGGAAGTGATAATTTCCATCATTACGCGCTTTTCATCAATCCAATCCATTTGTCCGGCTGCTTTAACCATCGAAAACTCACCACTTACATTATAAGCGGCAACAGGCGTATTGAACTCATTTTTTGCCCTGTAAATCACATCCAAATAACTCAATGCAGGTTTAACCATGACAATATCAGCGCCTTCCATTAAGTCCTGTTCGATTTCCCGCATTGCCTCATCGCTATTGGCCGGGTTCATTTGGTAAGTACTTCTGTTTCCGAATTTGGGTGCACTTTCAGCTGCCTCACGGAATGGGCCGTAAAAACCGGAAGCATATTTTGCCGAGTAAGCCATTATTGGAATTTTTTCAAAGCCGTTTGCATCCAGAATATCGCGAATTGCTGCCACTCTGCCATCCATCATATCGCTTGGTGCAATCATATCGGCACCTGCCTGAGCCAGGCTGAGCGACTGCATAGCCAAGGTTTCCAAAGTCAAGTCATTATCTACATCACCATCCACAATTGTTCCACAATGCCCATGAGTGGTGTATTCGCAATTGCAAACGTCGGCAACGATATAAATGTCTTTAATTTCTTTTTTAATGGCAACAATTGCTTTTTGAACAATCCCTTCGGCGTTGCATGCCACATGGCCATGTTCGTCCTTGGTTTCCGGAATTCCAAAGAGCAGTAATGCTTTTACACCTGCTGCTAGAGTCTTTTTACATTCTTCGACCAAAAAATCGATTGATAATTGATAATTACCCGGCATGGAAGAAATAGGTTTTCTTACATTATTGCCGGGGCAAACAAACAATGGGAGAATTAAATCATCGACCGATATTTTAGTTTCTGATACCATATTTCTTAAAATGGTATTATAGCGCATTCTTCTTAATCGTTTTTCAGGAAAATTCATAGCATTTTATTTTTAATTTTTTTTATCAAAATAGTCTTTTATACTTTTATACATTCCGAGGGAAGTACTTTCATTTGCAACAAGTTCAGATATAGCCCCCAGTTTTTCAACGGCTTTTTGAGTGGTTGGTCCAATGCATGCCAACCGTAATTCTGCTGCTTGCAGAGGTGCCAAAATTGCACATAAATTGTTTAATGCAGATGGGCTCGCCAATAAAATCAGATCGTAATCATTATTAATTATCCTTTGTAAAGACTCAACACTAACATTTTTTGGTGTCAAGGTATTATAAACGATTATCCGGTTGATTCTTGAAACTTTGGATAGTTTATTTTCTAAAACGGGCGAAGCCAGGTTTCCTTGCGCTATTAAAAGTTTAGGTTGTGAACCAACTCCAAATTGACTTTGGATTTCATTGGCTAAATCTGCAGAAGTCTTTCCTTTCCCTACAAAGGCCGGCTGTAATCCATGTCTTAGCAGTTCTTTAGCTGTTGACTTGCCGATAACGGCAGTTTTAAGTGTATCAGGGAATACTTTAGGTATTTGAAATTTTTCTAGTTGCTCGAAAAAAAAACGAACGCCATTTCCACTTGTAAAAATTAGCCAATCAAATTGTTCTATATTGGAAAGGATAGCTTTCTCAGCAGGATTTAATATGCTCAAAACCGGCTCAATCATGGGCATCGAAATATACTTTGCACCATCCTTTTGCAATAAGTCAATCAGTGGTTTATCGCTTTGAATCGGCCTTGTTGATATGATGGTTTTATTTTCGAGCATTCACCAATGAATTAGGAGCGATGACTTTTGAAAATATCGTCTAGCACAGCCTTTCCGCCTTTATTAAGAACAATTGAAGCAAGTTCTTCTGCCAGTTTTAGCCCAAAATGCTTCGATCCACTTACCCGCTCTATAAAAATTATTTTTCCTTCTAAATCAGATAAAAAACCTGTTAATTCCATAGAATCATTTTCGAGTACGGCATGACAACCAATAGGAATCTGGCATCCTCCTTCGAGCAATTGCAGAAATTTACGCTCTGCCTGAGTGGTAATAAAAGTGTCCGGATGATTAATTTTATCAATCAATTGACCAATTTTTTCATCATTATCACGTATTTCAATGGCAATTGCGCCTTGCCCCGGTGCAGGAATAATAATATCGGTGT
>JAZDJM010000335.1:0-3745 GCA_043804305.1 Bacteroidota bacterium | reverse complement strand
CTGATTTTGTTTGCTGTTTTGAACGGCAGAGCGCAGATAAGAAATAGCCGTTAAACTATCTGCATCCTGAAGCTCAATTTCGGCCAATGCATAGTAAATCTGATCGAGATAATTTTTGTTTTTGCTGTCTTTAAGCATTTTAATCAGGTTCTTTTTTAAATCTTCACCAGCTGAAGTGTGCTGAGTGTATAAAAAAGCAAGATTAATTTTGGCATTAAAAGCCATTCTATAATTTGTATTCAGTTTTATAACTTTCTGATAGTAAGAGCCTGCAATTCCATATTGATTTTCCAGCTGATTTATCTGAGCCAATATAAACAAAACCCTGCTTGTTGTTTTTCTATTGATAGGAAGCAAAAGAGCTTTTTCTAAATAAGGCTTTGCTTTTTCGGGCTGTTTACTTTTTATAAACATATCAGCATATACCAAAGGAATATTGATTCTTAAAAAAGGAGTTAATTCTTCTTCGTAAAGTCCATTTAATTCGCTTAACAATGTTTCGGCTTTTTGAAAATTCCCTGTTTCAATAAATGTTTTCGCCAGCCATAAATTAGCTTCATTTTTAATTTTATCGTAGTAATACCGACTAACAATAAAATTAAAACTTTGTCGTGAACTCGTGTATTCCTGTTTGTAAAAATTTGCTTTTCCAATAAGTAAATAGCTGTCATCAATCCATTTACAATATTCCCGGTTTCTAAACCATAAGCTGTGTCTTTGGGCAACCATTGAGCCTTTTTCGATAGCCCGATCCATATAACTAAATATAGAAGCAGCCTGTGTTTTATCTCCATAGTTAAAAACTGGCAAAATTTTCGTGTAATCGTCGTTTAATGAGTTTCTTAAGCGTTCGGCGCCTTCTTCTAAACTTTCATTTCCATTCCACCATCCATTGTAGTGTGCGGTTAAATTGTGATAAAGCCTTCTGCTAAAAGTGTTTTTTTTGGTTGAACATGCTGTGATAGAAACAAATAGAATAATAAGTAAACTTAAATATTTAATAAGTTTAATCCCGAATTTCTTATAAATTTGATTTTTGATTATCTGCACTCTATGTAAACTGAATTAATACAAAAATATTTTAATTTTTCTCAAAATTATCTTTTTATCCGGAGTTTTAAAAGAATTTTATGATTAGCTAAATATGGATATCTTAAAAAGATGATAAAAACAAAATAAAAAACCTTAAATCTTTATATTTGCAAAATATTATGGCAAAAAATAAAAAAGACACAAAACGGTTACACAGGCTAAGGTATAAGTACCGTTTGGTTTTGATGGATGAAGATACTTTTGAGCAAAAGATCAGCATTCGTCTATCTAAAATGAATGTAATTATTTTGGCAGGTATTTTTTCATTATTTTGGATTAGCCTGATAACCTATTTATTAGCTTTTACATCATTACGTGAATATATTCCGGGATATACCAATCAAAATCTAACTGCCCAGGTTTATCAAATGGAATTGGCAATGGATTCACTAAATCTTCGTTATGCACAGCAAGATAAATATTTGGCAAATATTCAGAGGATTTTAAGAGGCGATGATTTTTCAGATTTTGAAGAATCAGGCCGATTGACAAACAACGATTACAGTAATATTCAAAATAGAATTTCTGTTGAGGATTCGCTATTAAGAGCAGAAGTTGAAAGTCAGGATCAGTACAGCTTATACTATTACAGTGCTCAGGATGTACCTTTTGAACGCAACATCGTTAAAAAGGGGCCAATGGTTTTTTTTAAACCCATTAATGGAATCATTACCAGTCAGTTTAACCGCGCCATTAAACACTACGCAATCGATCTGGTATCAGAACGAAATGATGCCGTAAAAACAGTTTATGACGGAATTGTAGTTTTGGCAGATTGGACTGTAAATACAGGATATGTAATCGCAATTCAGCACCCTAATAATTTCATATCTGTGTATAAGCACAATTCTGCACTTTTAAAACGTCAGGGTGATATTGTTAAATCGGGCGAACCTATCGCTATAATCGGAGATAGCGGGGAGCAAAGCAGCGGTCCTCACCTTCATTTTGAACTTTGGGCAAATGGTTCACCTGTAAATCCGCTCGATTATATCAGTTTCTAAAAAATAGATTGGCCACTTAATGTGGTAAACAATTCAAGTGCTTTCATCCCTCGGGCTGAATTACCTTTTTTATTCAGTTTTGGACTCCATACGGCTATTGTATATTCTTTTGGATGAAACGCAATAATTCCTCCGCCAACACCACTTTTTCCGGGAAGGCCTACTTTAAAGGCAAATTCTCCGGATTCATCGTAAAATCCGCATGAAAGCATAATGGCATTAATTCGCTTCACCTGACTGCTATTCAAATTAACAGGAGGATAGTGAAATGGTATTTCCAAAGATGCGTAAGGCATCAAGGAAATGGCCAGATGCTGGCAGTTCATACTGATGGAACACTGATGATAATAGAAATCGAGCACATCATCACATGAATTATGAATATTGCCGTGAGCTTTTAAAAAATGAACCAGCGAAGCATTATGAAATCCTGTCGATTTTTCAGATTGGGCAACCTTTAAATCAAAATTCAGGCTTTCGTCTTTAGCCAATGTTCGAACAAAAGCTAAAAGGTCTTCTTTTGGATTATTTAAATGAGATAATAATATATCGGCAATTACAAGAGCTCCGGCATTAATAAATGGATTTCTCGGAATGCCTTGTTCATATTCAAGTTGTACTATTGAATTAAATGGGCTTCCGGATGGCTCAACACCTACACGGTTCCATATTTTTTCGCCTAAAATGGAAAAAGCCATCGATAAAGTAAAAACCTTTGAAATACTTTGGATGGAGAATTTATCTTGATAATCGCCCAGTTCGAAATGCTTTCCGTCCTTGGTTATAAGATATATACCGAATTTATCGGGCTCTATTTTGGCCAATTCCGGTATGTAATCTGCAAGTTTTCCCTGCGAAGATATTTTTGCAGTTTCTTTATAAACTTTCTGAAGAATTGAGTTGTAATCCATTATGAAATTAACCTGTTTTTTGAACCTGGCCTTCGGTAAGTATATATTTTTCATGGCTTTCAGGGCAAACCGCAAATCCATTCTCATCAAAAGATAAGCGATGGCCATATTCGCTCATCCAGCCAATATGACGTGCCGGATTGCCAACCACCAAAGCATAGGCAGGAATAGTTTTTGTTACCACTGAGCCGGCGCCGATAAAGGCGAATTCACCAATATCGTGGCCGCAAACAATAGTAGCATTTGCTCCAATTGAGGCGCCTCGTTTTACAATTGTTTTTGAATATTCTCCACGGCGTATAACACTACTTCTTGGATTGGTAACGTTTGTAAATACCATGCTTGGCCCTAAAAAAACATCATCCTCACAAATAACTCCTGTGTAGATAGAGACGTTGTTTTGAACTTTTACATTTTTTCCGAGAACCACCTCGGGCGAAACCACCACATTCTGGCCGATATTACAATTGTCGCCAATAATACAATTCGACATAATATGACTGAAATGCCATATTTTAACTCCATTTCCAATTTGGCAACCATTATCGATGACGGCGGTTTCGTGGGCAAAATAATTTTTATTCATTTGTTTCGTTGTTTAATTCTTCTTTTAATTTTTTAGGTAAACTTTCGATAATCAATTGATAACTATGATCGATTAATTCTTTTAAAAATGATGAAGTTAGACTGCCATCGAGGGCGATGCTATTCCAGTGTTGTTTATTTAAATGATAACCG
>JAZDJM010000334.1:0-3306 GCA_043804305.1 Bacteroidota bacterium | reverse complement strand
AAATGGAACTTGCGATTGTTAAGTCGCAAACTCAGGAAAATGGAACTACCCTTTTACTTGAACCCAATGGCAACCCAATTGCAAAAACTTATCAGCAAGCTTTGTATCAAAATAACTTACCCGTAATTGTTTTCGGAACTAATAACATTGAATATGAATACGATAGGCTAATAAAGCTTGGAGTGGCATTTAAAAACCCACCCCAAAAAAGTGAATGGGGCATATCCACAATTTTTGATGATACTTTTGGTAACTGGATTCAACTGCATCAGGAAATAGGATTGTAAATTTAATACAAGTGAATTAACTTTTTAGTTTCAAAAAAAACTTCATCGAAATATTTATTGAGTTCAAAAATTTGGTAGTTCATATTTGTGTATGCAATTTCCTCCAAAACATTTCCGCCTTTAAGGTACAATATTCCATTCTTCAGCGTGTTTTTTTGCCGGTTGGAAATTGTGTTGTTTACCCAAGTAACGAACTCCGGCAACTGAGTGACAGCTCTGCTAACAATAAAATCAAATTGTTGATTTTTAACGTTTTCAGCACGCTTTTGTTCTGCCTTAACATTTTTTAATTCAAGCTTTTCAATAACATCTTGCACAACTCTTATTTTTTTTCCAATCGTATCAATCAAATAAAAATCAACCTTTGGAAACATGATGGCCAATGGAATTCCGGGAAATCCACCGCCTGTGCCAACATCCATAATTCTGGTTTTTGGCATAAACCGGATTACTTTGGCCAATGAAAGGGAATGTAAAAAATGCCTTTCAACAATAAATTCCATATCATTTCTGCTTATCAGATTTATTTTTGAATTCCAATCGGCATATAATTCAAACGCCATAGAAAGTTTATCAAGCTGAAATGAAGATATTTCCGGAAAATATTTTTGTATAATTTCGAGTTCATTTTTCATTCAACTAAAATAGAGAAATGATAAATAGAATAAATAAAAATTTTGATCCAAATTAATCATAATTTGCATCGAAACGATTCATTGTTAATGCAATTTACTACAACATTTTGATGGATAATCAATAATCGTCGTTTTTCGACTGCGAAGTAATATAAACTTTAGCGTAGGCCAGTTCGTTTTATAAACGCTCTACTACTAAATTATTTTCCTGAATTTTAAATCGTGATTAAATAATTTCTGTTATTTTTGCGATGAACAATTAACCATCACCAATGTCACAAAAAATTCTAAGCTCACTCATTGCTTTTCTATTTATTTCGTATTCTGTTAATTCCCAAGACATCAAACAAGAGTATATTAATTTGCACAAAGAAGATGCTGTTAAAAAAATGCTTGAATTTGGTATCCCAGCAAGCATCATTTTATCGCAGGCAATTTTGGAATCAGGTGCAGGAGGAAGCAAATTGGCTGTTAATGCCAACAATCATTTTGGAATAAAATGCCATACTACCTGGTCGGGGCCAACATTTATCATGGATGATGATATTGCAAATGAATGCTTTAGAAAATATAAGACTGTTAAGCAATCGTATGAAGATTATGCTCTTTTTTTAACCAAAAGAGACAGATATGCATTTTTATTCGAAATCCCTACAACGGATTATAAATCATGGGCACATGGTTTAAAAAAGGCAGGTTATGCTACAAATCCTCAATACGCTTTTCTTTTGATTAAAATTATTGAGGATTATAATTTGAATCAATTGGATTATGTAACCAAATTAAGCGAAATAAAGCATGAAACAAAAGCAGATGATGCACTTGTAGTTTCTAAGAAATATCCAGACTATTTATCAAGCGATGAAATAGATTTTCATCCTGTTTCTGTCTCACAAACAAATAGAATAGTATACGAATGCAACGGAGTTGAATATGTTTTAGCCTTAAAACAAGATAACTGGCAAACTATTGCCGATGAATTCGGGCTTTTTACCAAGCAAATCCTTGATTTCAATTCTGCGAACAAAAAAACAAGTCTAAATGCCGGAGATCGTGTTTATATCGAAAAGAAAAAACGAAAGGCCGGAGTAATGTATCATATTGTTCAAAACGAAGAAACAATACAAAATATCAGCCAGAAATATGCAGTTAAAAGCAGGAGTATTCAAAAACGGAATGATCTAAAAAATAACATGCCTTTAACTGCAGGCCAAAGACTTAAACTAAGATAGCGCGAATTATTTTCTAACTTTTCGAATAAAATCTTCTACTTCAGGAACACCGCCCTGATAGACCAAATATCCATTATAAGGTTCACGAGCAGTTATTTCATCATTGATCGTAGTTAGCATCAGTTTTTTAACCAGCTCCGGATCATCGGTCTGTCCAAGAGCCCAGCCCAGTTTAATAAAAGCTACTTCGGGCAGCATATTACCGGCAGGTATTATTCCTTTTGCCATCATATCTCTTCCGGTATCATACACAAACATATGTACATAACCCCAAATTGTCTGCAAAGTCATATACATATGAACACCCTTTTTATGAGCTCGTTCAATGGCAGGATATAACTCCTTGTTCACATGACCCAATCCCGTTCCAACAATTACAATTCCTTTATACCCGGCATCTACCATTGCATCCAAAACATCAGGCTTCATTGCCGGATAGTAATACAACATCGTAACTTTATCACTAAAAAAAGGCAATATTTTTACATTTTTATCCTTTCGGCGATGATTGTATTCTTTTTTTATCGGACTTATTTCTCCTCTTCTTACCATTGCTAATGGCGTGTCACCAATGGTACGAAATGTGGAGCGATAGCTTGAATGCATTTTTCGAACACGTGTTCCTTTATGCAACAAGCCATAATCGTCAGAAGTTGGCCCAAACATACACACCATAACTTCGGCAATATCACTGTGCCCAGCGGTGTACATGGCATGCATTAAATTTAATGCGGCATCAGAACTCGGCCTGTCTGACGAGCGTTGTGATCCGACCAAAACGATTGGAACCGGCGAATTTTGAACCATAAAAGTTAAGGCAGCACCGGTATGGTGCAGTGTATCAGTACCATGACCTATTACAATTCCATCCACACCCTTTTCAATCTCACGGCCAATAACCTCAGCAAGTGTTATATATTGCTTTGGCCCCATATTTTCCGAAAAAACGGCAAAAACTTTTTCAGTTTCCAAATTGCAAATCTCCGCCAGTTCCGGCACTGCGCCATAAAGTTCGCCGGGCGAAAAAGCAGGAATTACTGCTCCTGTTCTATAATCCAATCGGGAAGCAATTGTGCCGCCGGTACCAAATAATTTAACCTTTGGTAATCCCTGAGTTTTCGGGAATTCTTTTTCCGGAATCTTATAATTGGC
>JAZDJM010000333.1:0-4339 GCA_043804305.1 Bacteroidota bacterium | reverse complement strand
CCTTATGAAAGAATTATTAATTATGCGTTATTAGACAGGAACTTTGATGTAAATAACGGGGAACTGACTCCAAAAGGAAGTTTTAACAGGAAAATTATTGAGAATAATTTCAAATCAATTATAAACGAACTATATCAAAGCAATTTTATTGAATTGGGCTTTCAAAACCTCAAAATTGTTATTCCCCGTTGGTTTTTCAGAGATTTAGGAATTCTTGAAAATGATATAGTTGTTAATAAAGAAGGTCTGTATAACAAAGCATTAAAAACAGCACTCCCTCTGGAAATTACGTTTGAAAAAGCAAAAATCAAAATAGGAACCCTTATTTATACTATCCGCGAAAATATAATTGACCTGGGCTTGTTTTCACGGCAGCCAAAATTATGGATCGGAAACCCTGAATTAATTCAATTTTGCCCTGTAAAAGAAGGATGGGATTTGCCATTAAAAAGTATTTCATCGCATATTGAACGGCCTAAAAAAATATCGAAATATTATGGACTTAGCGACCTTCCTGTTTTAAATCAGATCAGGGATCAGAAATTAATCTTCATAAATAATTTAATTTGTTGTTCACTGTTAGGAGAATCGCATTCAGCCATCGAATATACCAGGCAAATAAGCATGGTATTGCAGGATTCGAACGAAAATCACACTGAAATAATCAGGCGGCGGCTGGAAGCATTGTCGCGTCATCAGGACGAAAATGTCCGTACTCTTGCTTATCGCATTCTTTTGCTTGACGATCCAAATCCTGAATATTCTAAACTATTTCCAGCCTTCATATTATCAGGGTTGCCATTCTTAAATGAAGAATCTATTTATGAAATCGCGAAAAGCGATATGGGTAAACAACATCTTGAATCATTGCGACAAAGGCTATATAATTACCGAATTCAACTGGAATGGCCTGCTGATAATGAAACACGGAACCAATTTGATAATATTATCAAACTTTTATACCGTTTTGCAAGCAGGCATCTTGAATATTATAATTCTGTGCGTGCAGAGTTGTGCAGCTGGATTCTCCATCGCTCCGATCCTTATTTATCAAAAAAAGCGGCTGAATATTTCCAGGAACTTTACCAGACTTTTGAAAAAGAAATTGATAAAAACTCCAAACCATTAACTAAGAAACAATATGCTGGTAAAATTGTGTATGAACAGGGCATAACTGAAAGTGAAACTGAAAATATTTATCATATTATTACCCAAACATCATTCATTAAGCAATCAGTGATGCTTGCTTATGATGAAAGAGATTTCGATCTGGCCGAAATAAATAACAGGGGACTGTGGATTTCAAGGCTTATGTCATTTGGAAGTTACAAACATTATAGATTAAGTATTAACACCACTGCCGGAAAACATTTCGACTTGCACTTCATGATCAATCCAAAGATTAAACAACATGCAGGCGCAGAAACTGTTTACTGGTTAGCTGCCATATCTGGTTTTCCTTACGCGACATTAAGTTTGCCTGCTTTAGGTTGTTTTATTCCTGAGGAAGGCATTTTGACCACTAAATTTATTGGGGAGCTAACTATTTGGGAAAAAATAAGAGAATTTGCAGGTATTCATCATTCACTTGGCTATATTAATATCAGCAATCCATGGAGAAGACTTTTGATAAAGGGATTGGCCGTATTTTTCAAAACCTGGCAACAAAGCGGATATAAAATAGTTCCGGGCGCAATTTCACCAAACAATGTCACCGTACCTGAATTAGATTATCTTGAAACAGCCATCATCATTTCCATTGCCGGGCAAAAACGGTACGATAACACTTTGTCGATTGTAAAGCCTATAACGCAAAACTTTTTTGACAATGTAATTGCACATTATCCCTGGTGTACAAAACAACTTGATATTAAATGGTTGTTTGATGCATGTATTGAAGCACTTGGTTTTAATGAGGCCCTGGTGTTTTTTAAGAACCTGAAAAATGACTTGCAAAAAGAACCGGTTTTTTATTGCGATCACCAAAATTTAGAAGTTGCCCTTGATCAGTATATGGAACAGATCAAGGAGCATTACTATTTGCCGTTGGCAGTATATAATGCCATTGATCAGTATCATGAATGGGAAAAGATTAATCCCCTTGCAACTGCGGTGGCAAAAGAGCAAACTATTTTTGAACTTTCGAGTTTGTACAGAATATACCGTTTCCCTGAAATTGTAAGGTACTATCTGTATCAGAATTCATATTTTGCAAAATCCGGCGAAAATGTTAATAATGCTTTCGATGCATTACTTTGTAAAATGTCAAAAAATCATCAACTGCCGGCAACTCATTTTATTGAATTATCTGATTTGCAATCTGCCATTAAAGGAACTGAGGATAAAAATATTTTTAGCCGTATGGTATTTTCAAGAATGAGAAGGCAGCAAAAGCTCGATATAGTTAAGTTTGGCGAAGACAGTAAAGAACAAATTCTTGTAAAATCTTATATAAAAGATAAACATGGTAAAGAATATACTTTCCGTGAACCAATTGAGCCAAGTGAAATAGGTAAATTATATCGTTTATTCTTTGAAGAAAACTATCCAAAGTCAATTTCAGAAATGGATAAGCACATGGTGGTTTTAGACCAGCAGGGAAGAGTTATTGGCGGCTTATGTTACATTGTGCTTGAAAACCAGGTTGTGCTGTTAGACGGCAGTGCCGTTACTACCCCTCTTAAAGGACGAGGAATTGGCACCGCCATGATAGATACTTTCTGTTCAAGAATGGCCAGCGAAGGAATAAAATTTATAAAAGCACATTTCTTATTAGGAAATTTTTATCTGAAACTCGATTTCAAAGTTGATAAAAAATGGGGGGCGCTGGTAAAGTTTTTGTAAAAACCGGAGACTTTAGTAAAACAAAAACCTAACGGGTTTCTGAAACCCGTTAGGTTTAAATCATAACTTACGCTTGTATATTCTAAAGTCTGCTAATAGATTATTTAAGTTGATTTCTTTACAATATCCTCAAGCATTCCTGTTGTCAATGATTTTGGCCGTTCCAATGGATACAGCAAAGCCCTGTCCCATATAATGTTTGACACAATTCCTATTGCCCGGCCAATTCCAAATAATACGGTATAATAATCATATTCTTTTAAGCCGTAGTGCCACTGAATTACACCTGACTGTGCGTCTAAATTTGGCCATGGGTTTTTAGCTTTTCCTTGTTCCAGTAATATTGGAGGAACAACTTTAAACAAAATATCAACGTATTCAAAAATCGGATCATTTGGCAAATATTTTAAACAAAACTCTCTTTGAATTGTGTATCTCGGATCGGTTTTTCTTAAAACAGCATGGCCAAATCCCGGGATAACCTGTCCTGAACTTAGTGTGTCCCAAACAAATTTTTTCATAATTTCTTCGGTTGGTCTCTGGCCTTGCATTTTATTCATCACATCCTGAAGCCAACTTAAAACCTCCTGATTTGCCAAACCATGAAGAGGTCCTGCCAGTGCATTAACTCCTGACGAAATGGAATAATATAAATCTGATAAAGTACTGGCAACCAAATGTCCGGTATGGGCACTTGCATTTCCGCTTTCGTGATCAGCATGGATAATAAAATACATTCTGGCAACTTCATCATAAGGTTTGTCAATTCCAAGCATTTTTGCAAAGTTAGCACCCATGTCCAGTTTTGGGTCTGAGGCAATAATTTTGCCTTCTTTGTATTTTCTCCTGTAAATATAGGCTCCTATTTCAGGTAACCTGGCTAATAAATTAAGCCCGTCTTCATAAGTTGCATCCCAGTAATCGTTTTTATTAAACCCTTCGTTATACCGCTTTACAAAAACTGATTCTTTTTGCATGGCCATGACTGCGATTGAAAACATTGCCATTGGATGACTATCCATTGGCATGGCATTAATTACGTCAAAAACATAGGCGGGAACTTTTTTTCTTTTATTGAATTCATCGGCAACATCAACAATTTCATCTTTTGTTGGTATATCGCCAGTTAAAAGTAAATAAAAAAGTCCCTCAACGTAAGGCATTTCTGCACCCGGGGCTTTAGGAAGTTTCTCAAAAAGCTCAGGCAAGGTATATCCTCTGTACCTTATCCCTTCATTAGGGTCAAGATAAGAAATGTCAGTTACCAGGCTTTTGATGCTTCTCATTCCTCCCAGGGCTTGCCCAATGGTCACTTTATCAATAACCACATCACTGTGATTTTTGAGCAGATCTCTAGTTCGAGGTCTCATTTCCTCTATTTTCTCGTACAATTTTGATTTTAGTGATTTCATAGTTTAAAAAATTTAGATTGGCTAAGACATGTAACTATCGTTTATTTAAAACGTATAATTTAAATAAATTACAAATTGAAAAA
>JAZDJM010000332.1:0-2806 GCA_043804305.1 Bacteroidota bacterium | reverse complement strand
CCAAACTCTTTTAATGCCGGTTGCAACAGCCGGAGCCCTACCATGAGCAGCCTGAGTCATATCAATATTCATGAATTCGTGGCAAGTACAGAGCATCCCACGGGAGCAACTCCAATGGTATCTTCCCAAATTCCCATTTCTTCAACGACTTCCATAGTAATCCGGTGAGCAGTTCCATGTCCGCAGCCCGGGCAATAGCTCAAAATATTATCAGTCATTAATTCAGTCTTTTTATAGACTAAATTTTCAGGTTTTATTATTTCTTTGATATCCATTATTTATCCTCCAATAATTTTGTGCTCCAATGCTTCTAGTACTTCCTCGGGTGAGTGAATTACGCCTCCGTAGCGCCCAAAATGTTCGGCTTTAACCTTTCCATTTATTGCAAGTTGTACATCTTCAATCATTTGTCCTGCACTCATTTCAACGGCTAAAAATCCTTTAACTTTATCAGCCAGAGCATTGATTTCATTTTTCGGAAATGGGAATAAACTTATCAGTCTGAAAATACCAACTTTTATTCCTTTTTCACGGGCTAAATTCATTGCTTTTTGAGCAATACGGGCACTTGAACCATAAGCAACAATGATATATTCAGCATCATCGCAATTTATTTTTTCGAACCGAACTTCGTTTTCCTGAATTTGCTTATATTTCTTCTGAAGTTTAATATTATGGGCTTCTTGTTTATAAGAATCCAACTCCAATGAGGTCACAATATTTCTTTCGCGCGATTTGGGCTTCCCTATAGTCGCCCAACTTCCATAACGCTCAATTATTTCTTCATTGCTCAATCGTTTCTTTTGTTTTGGCATTACAACTTTTTCCATCATTTGGCCTATTACGCCATCCGATAAAATCATGACAGGAGTTCTGTACTTAAATGCGATTTTAAATGCATCTTCCACAAAATCGGCCATTTCCTGAACTGAGGCAGGTGCAAGTACTACCAATCGGTAATCGCCGTGACCACCACCTTTAGTGGATTGAAAATAATCAGCCTGAGAAGGTTGAATAGTACCTAATCCTGGTCCGCCGCGCACAACATTTACGATAACACATGGTAATTCGGACGCAGCAATATAGGAAATACCTTCTTGTTTTAAACTAATTCCGGGACTCGAAGACGAAGTCATTACTTTTTTCCCGGCACCGGCAGCACCATACACCATATTGATAGCAGCAATTTCGCTTTCAGCCTGAAGAACAACCATGCCGGTACGATCTTCGGGCCGTTCAACCATCAAATATTCAATAACTTCTGATTGTGGAGTGATAGGATAACCAAAGTATGCATCAACACCTGCTAAAATAGCAGCTTCAGCAACAGCTTCGTTTCCCTTCATTAATTTTACTTCACTCATATCTTAATTGGTTTTTGAGTTAAATTATAATGACAAACTTACTTTGTAAACTGTAATTACTCCGTCAGGGCAAACCACTGCACAATTGGAGCAACCGATACATGCTTCCGGATTTTCCATATAAGCATAATTATAACCTTTGCCATTTACATTATTTGCAAGCAATATCACGTCAGTCGGACAGGCAGGAATACAAACTCCGCAACCCTTACATTTTTCCACATCAACTTCAATTGCACCTTTAAATTTTGCCATTCGTATCTAGTTTAGAAAATTTATGCGAAAATACTTAAAATAAGTGAAAGTTCGATTTATGGAAAATTGTATTTATCAAGCATTTGATAATTTAGAAGGAATTTAAATTGTTATGCTTGCATAGTTAATGAAGCAAAAGCTTAAATCATTGATATTTATGTTAATCGAATAACGGATAAATATATTCGAATATTAACGACTTAACAGAACGCGATAAATAAATCAAATTAAAATTTTGGATACAATCTGATCCCAAAAATTGAACTTCCTAAGCGTATCATTGTACTTCCTTCTTCAATGGCAATTTTATAATCGGCTGACATTCCCATCGAAATTTCTAAGAAAAAAGCATGATTCAGGTATTTTTCTTTCAGCAGCTTAAAATGAGATTTTAGTTGTATAAATTCCTGTCGTATTTGATTTTCATCGTTTGTATAAGTTGCCATGCCCATTACACCAACAATTCTTATATTTTTTAACAGCTTATAATCAGGATTATCAAATATTTCTTGAACCTCACCCAGAGAAAAGCCGAATTTTGCCTCTTCAATGGCAATATGAAATTGCAGTAAACAATCGATTATTCGATGATTTTTTGCTGCTTGTTTGTTAATTTCCTTCAGAAGCTTTAAACTGTCAACGCCATGAATTAAGCTTACAAAGGGAGCAATGTACTTTACTTTATTAGTTTGTAAATGGCCTATAAAATGCCATTCGATATCTTTAGGCAGGTTTTCATGTTTATCAACCAACTCCTGAACTTTATTTTCCCCAAAATACCGATGTCCCGATTCATACGCTTCCATAATGGTGGAGTCGGATTGCGTTTTTGAAACAGCAATCAGTTTTACCTCTTTTGGAAGATTACTAGTGATGTTTTTAATGTTTTCGGTGATGTTCATGCAGTTTTTTCCACAAAGTTAATGAATCCTTATCTTTTAATCCTTGACTATGTTATTTTAGATTATTGCTATGCAATTTTAAAGAAATTATCGATTGCCTTGATGGCATTAAAAGTGCGATCATTTCCAATACCGTTAATTTTCTGATGAGCTAAATTCCTTATATTCAGCTCGTTACACTTCCCAGCATATATTTGATTATAAGCCCACTCCCCAACCAAAACAACTTTGATTGACGACCACCCGGCTAACAGTTGTTGTCCTGGCCATTCCCCTGCCCCCTTC
>JAZDJM010000331.1:0-9365 GCA_043804305.1 Bacteroidota bacterium | reverse complement strand
CTTTACACATGCCGCATAGACCCATTACTTTAAAGCTAAGGGTATCGATGGTATTCGAATTTTGGCTTTCAGAATTTTGAGCAAAGAGGTTAACTGAAAATCCAAAAATTAGACCGATTATTAATAACTTTTTCATCTGTTTATAATTTGTTTTTTAATGGTCAGATGGAACATCCACGATAATCATCCTCCTGTTTGTCAGAATTGTTTTGTCATGGATGTTTCATCTGTTTATAATTTGTTTTTTAATGGTCAGATGGAACATCCACGATTATCATCCTCCTGTGTGTCAGAATTGTTTTGTCATGGATGTTTCATAAAATATATATTCGTTTTGCAATGCAAAAATAGGATATCAGAGTGAAGAATCTTACTAATAAACTGTTAAATACTTTATATAAATCAGTCTGAAAGGAATCGCATATAATTATCCTGATAATTTAGGTGATAATCGAATTCCGAGAGATGAAATTCGGAATTATAAAAGCCACCTCCATGAAAGAATCATTATCAGAAAAATACCTCCATAAACGATTGGTATTAAAAAATAAGGCTTGCTGCTTAATTCAGAACCATGTTTTCGGTTCAATTGGTTCACTACTTTAATACTAAGCCAGATTCCGATTGTAATTATAAGCGTTATAAACAGTGAAACCAAAAGATTTATTGCAAATGGATTTTGATCAATAACAATTTCGCCTGATACAATTTTTTCGGCCGTTGTTATGCCCGTATAATCATCGGATAGATATTTAAAGTAAGGTATTCGTGAAGTTGTTTTAAGAATGGCTTTACAAAGATGTGCTGCTGCAATGATTGGAATGAATGAAATTCCATAACTTAAAAAATAGTCTTTTATTTTTAGAGTAGATCCGAAAATTTTTGAAACCGAAAAAGGTAAAAGCCATAATAACAACGGGATAATTCCAAAAATAATAAATCCTTTGATTATGCCGGAAGCAAAGCCATTATGCGGGTCGAAATAATTACTGATAATTTCAGGGAAATACTTCAATAATTTATCGGTAATAGGCCATTCCGACCAAATTTCAGAAATTACGAATCCGGAAACTACAACTACAAATGCCATTTCTGCCATTTTAAGTGATTTAAGCTTAAACAAGTTTTTTGCAAATCCGATATAAATTAATTGTGGATTTGGTCTGTTATTGTTTTTTTCGGATTGAAATTTATAACAAGTCTTTAGGCAACCGGTACATAAAATGCAATCTGAATTTTCATCAATTTTAGCTGGATATAAGTCAAGACCACAACTTTTGTAATTTAAATGATATAAATAGTCTTTATCAATGCAGGATTTATCATTGCAAGAATTACAAGTAGCACGGCTTTTTACTCTCCAGCCAAAAAATGAAAGTCGCGCGTATAATCCTAACAAATAGCCTACCGGACAAAAATAACGGCAAAATGTATTTTTTTCGTAAATACTTCCAATAATTACCGAAATGGCAACGATTGCCAGAAGATATAACGACATGTAAAAAGGATTGCGATGGATGGCAATGCCTTGAATACCAATTATTAGAATCAAAATATAAAAAGTAGTAATTGCCCATCCGGATAGTATCCAATCCGGGCGCTTTCTCTTAAATCCGATTTTTGCAAAAAAACTTGTAATGATTTCAACAGGGCAAACCATACACCAAATTCTTCCAAAGAAAATGGCCAGAATAATGATAGCCGGCCACCAGTAGGACCAAACAATCAAATTTCCTAAATTAGTATTCCTTAATTGTTTAAGAAATGCAGCATCACTCGCATTAGCCATTAAACCTATAGTTATCAAAAATATATAGGCAATTAGCGAAATGTATTTTAGTGAAATGGGGAAATACCATTTAGCAAAGAGCTTGTTCATAAATTTAATCATAATTTATTCATTTGTAGTGGAATGCTTATCTGCAATTTCACTATTTATTGAAACATCTAAGCATGTAAATAGTTAAATATTAATTGAAAAAGATAAAAAATAAAAGGGGAAATCTCCCCTTTTACTTTAACTAAGTCAATTTTATTGAAATTTTATTTATGGAATGTTTTAGCCATATTAGACAATTCAAGCATTGTTTTTTTAGAGGCTTTATTACCACCAATACCATCTGCATCTCTGTGGCAGCTGTAACATACAAAGTCAAGAGTAGTACCTTTACCATCAATATTTGCCCAGGTGCCGGTTGCATCAGTGGTTAGATATTTGGCAGTAGCCGATGTGTTTATCTTGAAATTATGGTTAGGAGCATCACCTTGGTATTTGTTAAAAGAAATCCCGTTTTTGGCTGTTTTAGGCATATGACAATCGATACAAGTTGCATTAAAGTGATTGGCCGGTTTTATTGATGCATGGCAGGATTCACACGATTTTGTTACTCCATTTCCTTTTGCCTGTGAATCTTTAACCGTTGAAGAATGTACATCATGGCAAGAATTACAAGAACCGTTTGTATAATGTTTATTAGTCATTAATTGTTCAACCTGATTTCTGTGCATTTCCCATCCGCCTGAGGTTTGTTGTTTAGTATCACCGGCAAGCTTTCTTCTTTGGTGGCAATTTGCACAAAGATCAGTAGTTTTATCAACCTTGATATCGGATTTCAATTTGGTGACTGCATGGATATTTCCCATTCCATGACACTGTTCGCAATGAACACCGCCGGAATAGAAACTTCCTCCCATTCCTTCTAATCCGTCCTGAGGACTTCCTCCATCAGCTATACTTTTCCAGCCGGTAGTATGGCAAACACCGCAGGTATATTTTTCAGTTCCGGTTGCAACAGAACCGTTATAAACAGATTGCGTATTATTTCCGGGATTATACTGAGAGCCGGCAACTTTAGTAATCACATAACCTTTATTATCTATAAAACGTGCTTTCCAACCGTACCCGCCGATAATATAAGAAATATCATTCCAGGTATATCCTGTTGGAGTTAAGATAGTTGGTGCAAAAGGAATTGTAGGTTGAACACCTCCAACTACTTTTTGAAGTTTGTATGGATGTCCACTCTCCATAAAATTGGCATGGATTGTTGAGTGGCAAGTTTTACAAGTCTCAGAACCAGCAAATTCTAAAGTATCTGGAATTGGGTCAACATCATCTTTTTTACAGGAGGTAAATCCTATAGCCAAACCGGCAATTAGAAGAATTGAAAATTTAATTTTGTTGAGGCAGTACATAGTATTTTCTATTTGATTAATACAATATTTTTTTGGTAAAAGTACTTTCATGTTAATTAAGTAACAATCCCATTGAATACGTATTTTTATATACCATAAACTACTTAGAAGAACTTGTTAAGCTCAATGCAATCAAATATATACCGTGCTAATTGAATTTAATTAAATCTTTTGCTGCAGCGTATTTAATCAGTGAAACAACACTATTTACATTGAGTTTTTGCATTAGATTTCGCCGGTGGGTTTCTACGGTTCTAATGCTAATATGCAGGTCGTCTGCGATTTCCTGATTACTCATTTCGTTGGCAATTTTTCGAATTATTTCTATCTCTCTTTTGGTTAATGGCACCTCATTTTTCTCCGGTTCATCCGCCATTTTATTTTGAGTTATTAAATTTGAAAGTAATAATTCTGAAATTTTGCTGCTGTAATATTTTTTTCCCGCAGCCACGGTTTGAATGGCTTCGATAAATTCATCTTTTTTCGAATTCTTTAACAAATAACCCGAAGCACCGGCATTCGTCATTTGTATAATATACTCATTGTCTTCGTGTTGTGTAAGGGCAAGGATTTTTATATTCGGATATTTTTTTACTATGATTTTACAAGCCTCAATACCATTCATGATTGGCATTGATATATCCATTATAATAACATCAGGATTAAGATTATCAGTTTTTTTTATGGCATCAAGTCCATTTACGGCTTCGCCAATGATGTTGAAATCTTTTGTGCTTTTCAGCATCGATTTTATTCCGTTGATTATCAATTCATGGTCATCAACTAAGAGTATCTTTACATGTTTCATTTGATTTAAACTCTGATTTAAAAATGAAATTTATTGTATTATTCATATGCTTTTTCAAAAAAAAACTACAGTTTAGTGTTTAACGCAAGGAATTTCAATAACCAATTCAGTGCCATTACCAATTTCGGTATTAATTGTAAAATGACCATTAAACGCATCTGTTCTCTCTTTGATTCCAATTAAGCCAATTCCTTTTTGTTTATTCAATTTGTAAGCTTCGGTATCAAAACCTTTGCCATCATCCTCAATTACAATCACTAAGGCATCTTCATATTTGGCTAATAGAAAATTGGCATTCTGGGCATCAGAATGTTTAATAATGTTATTCAATGCTTCTTGACAAATACGGTAAACCGCTTTTTCGAGTTTGGAATCAAATCTATTTTCTAATCCGGTAGGTTCAAACCGAATATTAATATTGGTTTTTCCGTTGGCCTGATCAATAATTTTTTTAACTGCGACACTTAATCCGAAATCTTTTAAAACTATTGGGATTAAGTTATGAGCAATGGTTTTTGATTCATTTATTGCATAATCAACTTGCTCTTGTAGTTCTTTTAGGTGTTTTTTGTAAACTTTATCCCTTGGCTTTTGATTTTCAAAATAATTCTGTAGATCGTATGAAATGGCAGTGAGTACTTGCCCTAAGCCATCATGAATTTCTCTTGAGATTCTGAGTTTTTCCAGCTCCTGAGCCTCGTTAATCAGTATTTGTGTTTCTTTTCGCGATCGTTCCAATTTATTTTCCTGAGCAATTTTCTCTCTTAAATCATCAATTATAAATACAAAGCCATTGTCTTTATGTTCAGGCTTATACATTACCGAAGCAGATACTTTTACAGGTATTTCAACATCATCAATTGTTTTTAGCACAAAGCGGTCAGAGTTAAAAACTTCTTCAGTTTTTAGGTTTTGAATTGAAGATAAAAAAGAAATTTCGTCATGGAACTTAGGATAAATAAGTGTTTGAATATTTTTTTCGAGATATTCATTTTTTTTGAAACCAAGAATATCAATAGTAGCCTGATTTACAAGGCGTATTTTGCCCTCGATATTTGTTACAATGAGTGGGTTAGACATACTTCGAAGTATACTATCCAGATAGTTTCGCGAAACAGTTGTTTTTTCAAGAGCTTCAACCATGTTATTAAATGAATTGGCCAGAACACCAAGCTCATCCTCGCTGCTTATATTTACTTTAGTGCTTAAATCTCCTTCGCTGATTCTGTTGGTAGAGTGCACAAGTTCTTTGATTGGACTTATTAGTTTTTGTATAAAAAGCGAACCGCCAATAATAACGATGCATAAAATGATAATTCCCAAGGCAACTAAGGTTATGGTACTGTGGTTAATGACCGTTTTATTGATTTGAACAAAATCATCAATTTCAATTTTTGTTTCATCGAGCAATTGATTAATGTTTGAAATATTATGAAAAATAAGATCATTAATTGCAAGGTCAATTTTATAGGCTGCTTCGTACTCTTGTTTATAGGATAAACTAAATAGTTCATCGCCCAAATGTGATATCTTCCCTAAATCTTCTTCTAAAGTAACGAAGTGCTGTTTATCATGATATTCTGTTACATCTTGGTCGCATTTTTCGAGATTAGTATATGCAGTTTCAATTGCATGATTAAAATGCTTTTGTTGACTTGAATCGCCTGAACTTATATAATTATTGGCCGTAATTAGAATATTATTCAATGCCAACTTAAGTTCCTGAATCGCATCCAGTTCTATATATTCGGTAACGATTTTATTTGATGTGTTTTTTAATACTTGAACGCTTATTTGGCCAGCAACAGCAATAATGAAAATTAATCCGAGTACGAAAAGGCCTCTGTAAATAAGTTTTTGACCAATTGTGTTTTTCATGTGTTTATAATTTTAAAATTCGGACACATGCAATAGCCATAAAAAATATAATCATTCCGGTTGGTGATTTTTTAATCATGGCTATTTCATATAAACAGGAATTTAAACTGATAGGTTCTCAAATAATTTTAGTCTGGAAAATTCCGTTGGCAAAACTACAAAAAGACATCATTAGATTTGTTATCTTCATAAATGATGTAAAGAAATGAGCAAAAAAAATGAGGCCGTTTGCTCTTTGAAACGGCCTCTGGAATAGCATTAATGTGTATGTCCTTCATGCGAATGATCATGCTCTGCTGTATCAGAACTTATTTGTTTTAAGTCCATGCCGCATTCAGGGCATGTACCCATTTCGGGATAAGTTTTTTCACCTTCGCACTTCATCGGACACTGAAAAGTGGCTATATGCATCGTTGAATCTTTTTCCAAAACTTTCAGATCCATACCACATTCCGGACATTTTCCCATTTCGGCATAGGTCTTTTCACCTTCGCACTTCATTGGGCATTGGTATTCTGCAACTGCAATTTTCTCAGTTGATTCCGTTTCTTCGGTTGCTTTTGGATTGTTTTTACATGCTATAAAGCTTACACTTGCAATTGCCAAAAAGGCAAAAGATAAAATTAATACGGATTTTTTCATAAAATTTAATTTTTGATGTTAATAAATAAAACTGTTTTTAATATTTAAATCGCTCATATAAACAACATTGCGGAAGTTTACTGTACACCTTATCATCGGCTTTAAATTTTTCAGTATCGTGTCCTACTTTTGCAATAACAGACTGTACTTTTTCTGAAGAAGTTTGATTGCTGTCAAAACTTAGGTGTAACTTTTTTTTCTCGGCTGACCAATCTGCCATTACTACTCCTTTAACTGATTTAGCGGCTTTTTCAATCCTTTCTTTACACATTTCGCAATTACCGGCTACTTTGATATTCAGATGGGTGAGATCTTCATTGGCCTGATTATTCATTTCTTCTCCCGTTTTCATTTGGTCGTGATCATGTCCGCTCGAAAGCTTTTCACCGGCTGGGTTCATCATGCTTGTTTTTCCGGCCAATTGTGCCGCTGCATCCACGCTAAATGTTCCATTGGTTACAATTTCTTCGCCTTCTGCCAATCCATCAATCACGATATAGCTGTCTTTCATGGCGGCGCCCAAAGTAATTTCACGTAATTTAAAAGTGGGATGTTTCGCATCAGGAATTTTTACATAAACGATGGAGCGTGTTCCTGTCCATAATACCGCAGACTGAGGAATGCTCATTTGGTCGCTGCCTCCTTTTAATGTGGAGTGAATGGTTCCGTTGATAAACATTTCGGGTTTTAATGTCAGACCGGCATTTCCAAGTTCAATCCTGACACGCACAATACGTGTGCTTGGATCGACTTGCGGGTCGATAAATGTTACTTTTCCTGAAAATATCTTTCCTGGAATGGCCTGCGCTGTAAAATCCACTTTTTGATTCAGTGAAATCCAGGCAAGATCAGATTCATAGGCATCAAAAACTCCCCAAACTTTCGACAAATCAACAACATCGAATAAAACAGCGCCTTTCGATACATAATCGCCTTCGTTTACATTGCGGGTGCTTACAATTCCTGAAGTGTTGGCATAAATGTCAAAATTGGAAATTGCCTTTCCTGAATGTTCTATTTCTTCGATTTGCTTGTCAGAAAGTTTCCAGTTCCGTAATTTTTCCCTCGATGCTTCAAGCATTGCTGGGTATTTGTCTTTTAAGGATAGTGCCTCAATCAGTTCTTTCTGCGCAGTAAGCAGTTCCGGGGAGTAAATTTTGGCTATCAATTGGCCTTTTTGCACTTGCTGGCCTGTAACATTAATCAGCAGTTGCTCAATTCGTCCGGGAACATGGGCGGTTTGTGATTGCTGCAGGCGCTCATCCACCTGAATTTTTCCGTACAAAACAACATCTTTTAATGCTGATCCTTTTGAGACTACAGAGGTATGCACTTCAGCAAGTTTCATGGCCGATTCGCTCATTTCGATGGCCTGATCATCTATTTCGGCATTTGAATTGCTAAGCGGAATAAGATCCATCCCGCAAATCGGGCAATCGCCTTCCTGATCCATCCTGATTTGAGGGTGCATGGAGCATGTCCAGGTTTGATGTTCTGCCTTTTCAAGGTGTTGATGTGATGATGTGTTGATGTGTTGATTTGAGGATTTGTTTCCAATCCAAAATCCAACTAGCAGCGCTACAAACACAAGCACTGCAGGAATTATATATTTTTTATATTTCGATATTTTATTCATTTTTTTATTTTTTAGAACTTGAAATGATACTGTTTAAAAGTTTAGTAACGGAAATAAGCGTTTCGCTAATCTCAGGTGAAGGAGAGGGGTAGGATTTACTGATTTTAATTAAATCGAGCCAGTACTCTGTTTCCAACGCTTCTTTGTGGGCGATTTTTAATTTGTGAATGAAATCAGCTTTACTTTCAGCACTTTGTGCTTCGCGAATGTTTGCGCCGATTGAAGTTCCGCTTCTGAGGATTTGTCTGGCAATTACGAATTTTTTGTTTTGTTCCAGCTCCTCAGATAATTCAATAATTTTAACGGCAAGATTAAAACTAATATCCAAAACTTCATTTTTCTTTTTCATCATTGCATTCTGTTTTTATTCTAAAATTACACTAAATCAGGTAACTGTCACATCAGCACATTAACACATTCTCGCATTCTCACATCACCAAATCAATCTTCCCATTAATTTTTCAGCAAATGCGACCGAGATATTATAATCTGTAATGGCTTCGATGTGTTTAAACCCATAATCCAGAACTTTGAACTGCATACGTAACACCTCTTCGTAATCAGCTCCGGTGCTTGCAAAATTGGCGAGGATTAAATCCATGGTTTTCCTGGCCAGTTCTTGCTGCACCCGGTATAAACTTACTCGCCTTTCGGCATCTTCCAGGTTTTGAATAAAACTGCGATACTGCACTTTCAGCTTATTTTGCAAACTGATAGTTTCTTGTTTAGCTGCTTCCTGCATCAATTGGGCTTCCTTCTCCATGGCATCGTATTTTTTTCGGTAAACCGGAATTGATACTGAAAACATAGGCATCAGCATATCTTCTCCATTCATCATAAACGTATTGTCTTCACGTTCTTGAATAAGCATATAATTCAATCCCACGCCAAGCATGGGTAAACCCATTTTTTTTGCTTTTTGCCCCATGATTTCATAGGAGGTAACCTCATTAGCAAGCATCGCTAGCATCGGGTTATTTTTGAGAATGCTATCAGCTATTGCCTGCTTTTCGACAGAAAGAGGAAGCAATTCTAAAGATTCCTTTATAACAACCCGAATATTTTGGTCACGGTTTAGCAGAGCATTAAAATTAGCCTCCGTAGTTTTTCGCTGGTCGATCAACTGAGCCAGTTTATTTTGTTGCTCAAGAATTTCCATCTTCACTCGGAGTATATCTTGTAAGCCGGTGGTTTTACTGCCCATTC
>JAZDJM010000330.1:0-8008 GCA_043804305.1 Bacteroidota bacterium | reverse complement strand
TAATGGAAGCTGTAAGATACAAATATACAATTACAAAAATCTTTATGGTTTTTTTAATCTTAGTTTCAATTTCCAAAGCTTTTGCTCAATCCGAAATTATACCAATATGGCCTGATAAAATCCTTGGTGCTATTTTAAATACAGAATATCAGGAAATTGCAAGAACACAAGAAGGATTTATCTACAACATTAGCAAAGTTACTACACCAACATTAGTTGTTTTTTTGCCGGAAATTGCCAATCCTACTAAAACCGCTATAATTATTTGTCCCGGTGGTGGTTACGCACATCTATCGTTTGAAAAAGAAGGTGCAAAAGTAGCCCACTGGCTCAATTCGCTTGGCATTGCAGCTTTTGTTTTAAAATATCGCTTACCCAATGATTTAATCATGAAGGATAAAGCATTTGGCCCATTGCAGGATGCTCAGGAAGCTGTACGCATATTAAGAAGAAATGCTGAAAAATGGAAATTGGATGTCCATAAAATTGGAATTATGGGTTTTTCTGCAGGTGGTCATTTAGCGGCTACTTTATCGACGCACTACAACGAAAAAATTTACGAAAAAAGTGATTCACTGAGTGCACGTCCGGATTTTTCAATATTGATCTATCCGGTCATTTCAATGAAAACCGAAATTACACACACAGGTTCTCAAAAAAAATTATTGGGCGAAACACCTACTGATGAAGCAATTGGTTTTTTTTCGAATGAACTGCATGTAAATGAACAAACTCCCCCTGCTTTTTTAGTGCATGCAAGCGATGATAAATCCGTTATCTCTGAAAACAGTATCAATTATTATCTGGCTCTCAAGAAACACAAAGTCAATGTTGAATTGCATATATTTGAAAAAGGAGGCCATGGATTTGGATTAGGACTTGGTGAAACCAGCCAATACTGGACAAGTCAATTCGAAAACTGGCTGCGCCTGAACCTGTTAATCGAATAATACTTTCCGGTATGCTCAAAATTACTAATTCAATACGCTGAACTTTCCCTCTCGAACAAATTATTGAATTGGATTGCGAAGGCAAATTTTCTTAAAAAATTACTCACTTGCACTTCAATAAATTAATTGAGTAAATTAATGGTTATTAGACGATTTTATTTGAACAGGATGTTATTTTAAATATATTTGTGCAATCGATTACAATTTAGATTGAAAACATTCTGAATTAGAAATTAAAGAAACATCAACCATTATTAATTAATACTGTATGAGGAAATTAGTAGTCTGTCTTTTACTTTTGATGGGCAGTGCTGATCTAATAGCACAACCGTTTATTACTGAATCAGCCGGCTGGTTAGAGTCTGCTTTTCTAAAATGGCAACCGGTTGCCGGAGCTGAAAGCTACAATGTATATTATACAGGTGAAGGACAGACCGATAAAAAAATTGATACGCAACTTATACGTAGTTATGGCACGTATTTTAGAGCAGATGTACTTGGCTTAGCTGCCGGAACCTATACAGTTAAAGTTACTGCTGTTATTGAAGGTGTTGAAGGGGAATCATCTTCTACAGGAAATATAAGCGTTCTACCCAATGATCGCAATGGTTTTGCACACCAGGGTAGTCGAATTCCCGGAGGATATAATTTGGACGGAACGCTAAAAAATAATGCTGTTGTTATATACATCACCCAAAATACAAAAAATACAATTTCGATGAATGTGACAGGAGCTAATGCAAATCCTTGTGTTGGCATGCAAAACATTTTAGACGGATTTAAAAAGGGTTCAGATCACCGCCCATTGGTTGTAAGGCTCATTGGAAATATTACTGATTTCGACTATATGCTAAACGGGGATATCGTCATCGAAAACAAAAAAAATGCATTGGGTTCAATCACCATTGAAGGTGTTGGCTCTGATGCGGTTGCATATGGTTGGGGAATAAGGATAAAATCAGCTTCAAATATTGAAATTCGTAATCTTGGGTTTATGCTAACCGATGCCTCCGAAGGTGATAATATTGGATTACAACAAGACAACGACCATATTTGGGTTCACCATTGCGATATGTTTTATGGAGCAGCGGGCAGTGATGCTGATCAGGCCAAAGGCGATGGAGCTTTGGATTGTAAACGCTCAACTTTTGTCACTTTTTCTTATAACCATTTTTGGGATTCAGGAAAGAGTAACCTTCTTGGGTTAAGTGAAGGCACAACAAATGGCTTGTACATCACCTACCACCATAACTGGTACGACCATTCGGATTCACGTCATCCGCGTGTTCGTTATTATTCAGCTCATGTTTATAATAATTACTACGATGGAAATTCAAAATACGGAGCCGGTTCAACATTAGGTTCTTCGGTATTTATGGAAGGCAATTATTTTCGCAATTGCAAATATCCGATGCTTACTTCCAAACAGGGCACTGATATTTATAATGGTTCTTCAGGTACTTTCTCCGGTGAAGCGGGTGGCACTATCAAATCGTTCAGTAATTTCATGAGTGGGCAAACCCGTTATGTTCCTTATCATGCAATTACCAATCCTGTTGAATTTGATGCTATAGAAGTTTCTTCTAGGGCTGAAATTATTAGCAGTACCATTAAATCGAAATTAGGCTCTAATATTTACAACAATTTTGACACTGATGCTGCTTATTATGTAAAAACCTTAACTATAGATGAGCCTTTGGTGGCAAGGGATAAAGTGATGCAATATGCCGGCCGTGTTGGCGGAGGAGATTTAAAATGGACCTTTAATAATGCCGTGGATGATGTCTCATCTGATGTAAATTCAGCTTTAAAAGCAGTCTTAACTTCATATACAAGTAGTATGTTATATGTTCAGGGAGAAACACCGGTAACGCTAAACACCCAAACGCTTGTATCAACAAACAATAACGAACAAACCGTTTTGGAAGGAAATGCTATTGAGCCTATATTTTATACCTGGGGCGGCGATGCAACAGATGCAAACGTAAATGGTTTGCCGTCATATGGAATTAGTTTTGTAAAAGATGTAAACGCTAAAACGATTACAGTTTCCGGAACTCCGTTAGCTGACCTCTCCTTCTCCGTAGTTACCAGCGGAACTGCCGGTAATCCGGTTACCCTTTCCGGAAATATAAGCCTAGTTCCGCTTGGAACAATTCCGGAAGATGAAATTCATAATTTTACGGTATCCGGAAAAACAAGTACATTCTTTACGTTTGGATCAACAGCCAACCTCTCAACAACAAAAGGGACTATTCTTTACAATGGCTTAACCCTGACCCAGTGCCTGAAAATCGAATCGGCAACAGTAATTTCTTTTATTACTACACACCCAAGTACATTAACTCTCGTAATGAATACCGACATTAGCGATCCAACTGCAAGGATTGTTGTTGATGGTACAACCTATACCCATGCATCAGGAATTCTGACGATTCCGCTGGATGCCGGAAACCACACTTTAACCAGAAATATTGCTGCGAATTTGTTTTATATGAAAGTGTCGTATATGACTGTAGGTATTTCTAAGCTTGAAACTCCTAATATCACGCTGTATCCAAATCCTGTAAAAAACAGGCTCTTTATATCATCATTTTCAGATATCGAGAAGATTGAGATTTATAATTTGGTTGGAATTCTGCTTAAACGCATAGAATCTGATTTTGAATCGATAGATATGACTTATCTTAATAATGGATCTTATCTTATAAAAGTGTATACTGAACGAGGGACAAGCAGTAAAATTGTGATTAAAAACTATTAAGGATCTGATCTATTAGTAATCTAAAACCGCCGCGATTCAGCAGCGGTTTTTTTTATGAATACCATTTCAATTAGAAAAGAATCTGATTACACCAAAAAGATACTGAGAACAGTATAAATCAATTGTATTATTTCTATTCATTCTGATTGATTTCTTTTGCCGCCAATGTATTATTACAAACTATTTTATTGGAATTCCCTTTAATAATATCTGATTAAGGAGTTCAAAATGCGGCTGAATACCGTGTAGGGCGTAACTTCATATTAGGCAAATTTTATCCTGAATTTCACACCACACAGCAAAAAAAGCAATGCCAAAAAAAGCCATCCCAATCGAGACGGCTAATTTCTTTAGCTTATGAATTTCAAGTATTAAAACGTCGAAATTTTAACTGATTTTTGTCCTTCAGCAGTTTTTAAAGTAGCAATATAAATTCCTGATTTAAAATTAAAGTCAGTATCACTATTTGTAGTAAACTCTTTTAATAAAGCACCCGTAATACTGTATATCTTAACTTCAGTTGGTGTTTTTGTATTGTAGATATAAATTCTGTCTCGTATAGATCTAATATTTGTTTCTACTGCGGATACAACATCCTTGATTCCCAATAATACACCTGGTCCTACTGCACTTGCAGGAGAAACTTCAATTTTGTATATATTGAATGAGTTTTTTGCACCAAAAATATAAATATTGCCAGCACCACCAGTGTAAGTTGCAGTCATGGTTTTTGGATCAGTATTTTCTGTTAATCCAGGAAACATAGCAATTGTAGCTGAACCATCAGTTAGGTAAAGATCACGATCTCCAGTTCCACTTAATCTAAACCATAATTTAATTGTGCAAGCTTCAGTAACAGCAAATCTGAAATACCGCCTTGTTGGAACGTATATTCCATCAATTGCAGGATCTATTCCGCCAGAACCATTTAACTTTATACGCTGCACAGATTTATACTCCTCTGAAGTACCTGAGAACCAGGTGGCCGAATTATTATCAACCTGACCCATATTTGTAACTCCATCACCGGGAATTAAAGCAAGGTCATCAACTAAGGTAGGAACAGACACCCCCGGACTTGTTGGCCATGTGGTTACATCATTGCCAAAATCCCAAACCCTCTGGGCTTGTACGCTTACCGTAAAAAATATTACGGAAAAAATGATAAAAAGTAAATGTTTTTTCATGTATTAAATGTTTAAAGGTTTTTAATTTGCATTTATGTAATCGATTGCCTAAAATAATAATATTTTTTTAATTGGTGATAAAATTCTTTTATTTTTTACACATTTGATTTAGAAATCAGAGTTTAATCGAAACAAAAACTCTATCCGCTGTTTTTGTAAGAGTGGCAATATACGAATCAGAAATTCATCATGAAATTTTACTGACTTTTAGGCAATTTAATCAGTTACCATTTCATAAAAAAATTTGAAAATATGGTTTTTTACTATTTTTGATACGAAATAAAGCTTTTTTTCATTCAGATTCAGATACTAATTCATCAAAAATATAACCAGTCACTATTTATAACAATACTGACATTTTCCATCGTTTCCCATATATTTCCTATAAAAGCAAAAATGCACTGTAAATATTTGATTTACAGTGCATTATATGTGAAGTGGTGATCCCGCTGGGATTCGAACCCAGGACCCTTTGATTAAAAGTCAAATGCTCTACCAGCTGAGCTACGGAATCATTTCTTTTAAAAAGGACTGCAAAAGTAAGGGCTTTTTATGAAGCAACCAAATATTTTTTTTATCTTTTTTTAATCTGTGGAAATGTGTCTGATCCTTAGCTATTATTAGTAATTATACTTATCTTTCCATCGGTTTTTCAGACTTTTACGGTCTTCATCCTCCCTTTTATTCTTGCCGGGTTCGTAGAAAGTCCGGCCTTTTAATTGGTCGGGCAGGAATTCCTGACTGGTAAAATTACCTTCAAACTCGTGCGCATATTTGTAATCTTGCCCATATCCTATTTCTTTCATCAATTTGGTAGGCGCATTTCTTAAATGCAATGGAACCGGAAGAGCTCCTGTTTGTTGAACAATTTGTTGAGCTTTTTTGATAGCCAAATAAGTTGAATTACTTTTGGGCGAATTTGCCAAATAAACTGCAGTCTGTGATAATATAATCCGGCCTTCAGGATAACCTATTTTATTTACGGCATCAAAACACGCATTGGCGAGCAGCAATGCATTGGGATTTGCATTTCCAATATCTTCCGAAGCTAAAATAAGCAATCTTCGGGCAATGAATTTAATGTCTTCACCTCCTTCTATCATTCTGGCCAGCCAATAGACTGCAGCATTCGGGTCACTTCCTCGTATCGATTTAATAAAAGCAGAAATAATATCGTAATGCATTTCTCCTTTTTTATCGTAAATGGCAAGATTTTTTTGTATAATTTTGATTACCAATTCGTTATCAATATCAACCGATTTTTTTTCAGATGAAAATGTACCGATTATTAATTCGATGGCATTGTATAGTTTTCGCGCATCGCCTCCTGAAACTCTGAATAGTGCTTCAGTTTCCTTTATATTTAATGTAAAATTATATTCCTTTTGTAAAAATTGAACGGCCTGATTTAATAAAGTCTCCAAATGTGTTTTCTCCAAATTCTGGAGAATATATACCTGACAACGTGAAAGTAAGGGTGAAATAACCTCAAAGGATGGATTTTCTGTAGTAGCACCTATTAGAATGACAATACCTTTTTCTACAGCAGCAAGCAGGGAATCTTGCTGAGATTTGCTAAACCTGTGAATTTCATCCAGAAAAAGTATGGATTTGGTTTCACTGGAAGTGGCATTATCAATGACTTCCCTTACACTTTTAACACCGGCATTTATCGCGCTTAATGAATAAAACGGAACATTTAAGTTCTGTGCAAGAATATATGCCAAAGTAGTTTTACCAACTCCGGGAGGTCCCCAGAGTATCATAGAAGGAATATTCCCTGATTCAAAAGATTTTCTTAAGATGCCTTCTTTTCCTACCAGTTTCTCCTGACCAACATACTGATCAAAATCAATAGGACGAAGTAATTCTGCAAGTGGTTTTAAAAGATTCATCCGTAAAAGTAAAAAATGTTTTGTTAATTCAATCGTATCTATACTTTACGACAGGCACTTTAAAACACGTTTTTGTTCTCCTAAGCTGCTTAAAAGCCAAAGGCCTTCTTCATTTTATCAAAAATGGCAGTATTTTCATAGATTCCAATAAAATCTTCCGCCCCCGGCCCATATGCAAAAACCGGAACCAAAATAGATGTATGTCCACTCGAGTTAAATTTTCCCTCAACCAAGCCTGCGTTTATATCTCCATCAATTACTGATAATCCGCCTGTTTCATGATCTGCCGTTATTATAACCAAAGTGTGGCCATCTTTAGCAGCAAATTTTAAAGCCTCACCCACTGCTCTGTCAAACTCAAGTGTTTCCTGCATAGTAGAAGCTATATCATTGTCATGTGAAGCCCAATCAATTTGAGAACCTTCTACCATTAAAAAGAAACCTTTCTTATTCTGGCTGAGGATTTCTATCGCTTTTTGTGTAGCTTCCACTAAAAATTCACCTCGTTTTGAATAGGATTCCATATGTCCTTCGGCAAATAAACCAGCAATTTTTCCGCTTTTAATCTTTTGTAATTCTTCCAATTGGGTTATAAGCTGAAATCCTTTTGCCTTTATTTTTGGTAAATGATTTATTCCTTTTTCCGGATTGTAAAAATCTGTATAGCCTCCACCTAAAAAAACATCAAGTGAATCGTTTATAAAATAATTTGCTATTTGGTCGTACTGACTCCTTTTAGAAGCATGAGCAATAAATGCAGCCGGAGTTGCATGTGTAATTTTACTTGTAGCAACTAAGCCTGTTGAATATCCATTGCCTGCAGCATATTCGAGAATGGTGGTTGATGAATTATTTTCTTCATCCATACTAATTACACCATAATTTGTTTTCTTTCCGGTTGCAAGTGCAGACCCAGATGCTGCAGAATCAGTCCGGTATTTATTTCTGGCCTTTGTTTTTTGCAGGCCAATATAGGGCGCCTGATCAATGTATAACCTATCATTATTAACGGTCATGGCAGCAAAAATATGAGCCAACCCCATCCCATCACCAATTAGTAGTATCACATTCTTTACCTGCGCATTCTTATTATTTACAGGTTTTATTGCTTCAATATTATACTTATTTTTTGAAATATATACCTTGCCTCCTTCTTCAGCCTTATAATCTCCATTGAGATAAGCGTTTTGTTGAGCATAATTTGTTAATACT
>JAZDJM010000329.1:0-3184 GCA_043804305.1 Bacteroidota bacterium | reverse complement strand
CCACGGGAATTTTTGTTGAAATCGAGGCCAATAATTATCCTGATCATTTTATAACTGCGGTTCATGATAGCAAATATGTGAGCTATTTTAAAACGGTTGTCGAGAAAATTGCCGACGGGAAATCCGTTTATCCTTATGTTTTTCCAATACGGAATAATGCAAAACCTCCTAAGGAACTGAGTGTCAGGGCTGGGTATTATTGCATTGATACGTTTACACCGCTCAATAAAAATGCTTATTTGGCTGCACGTTCGGGCGTAAATTGCTCGCTTACCGCTGCCGATTCTCTATTGCAGGGAAAAAGGGCAGCCTATGTGCTTACACGGCCACCCGGACATCATGCTGAAGAAAATGTTTTTGGCGGATTTTGTTATTTCAACAACAATGCCATCGCGGCCAATTACCTTTCAAAATATGGCAAAGTTGCCATTTTAGATATTGATTATCATCATGGAAATGGCCAGCAGCAAATTTTTTATAAACGCGCTGATGTATTAACCGTTTCCATTCATGGCCACCCAAGTTTTGCATATCCCTATTTTTCAGGTTTTTCTGATGAAAAAGGAGAGGGTGAAGGCTTAGGGTTTAATATCAACTATGCCTTGCCAGAAACCATTAGCGCCGAAAAATATCATGAAACCCTGCACTCAGCAATTGTTTCCATCAAAAAATTTAAGCCTGATTTTTTAATTATAGCCCTTGGATTAGACACTGCAAAAGGAGATCCGACCGGAACATGGCCATTGCGTCCTTCCGATTTTTTTACAAATGGAAAGGCAATTGCTTCGTTAGGTTTGCCTACTCTTTTTGTGCAGGAAGGTGGATATAAAACCCAGGTTTTGGGCAAAAATGCGACAGCGTTTTTTAGCGGTTTTTCAAAGTCTTTCGATTCCTGAACCTATGGAATTGGCTCGATTAAATCGTTAAATTTGCAAAATTCCCTTTTACGAATTTAAAAAGCAAATAACATGGCTTCTCTTTTTCTTAATTTTGATTGGTTTACTTATGTAATTATTCCACTGCTAATCTTTTTGTCACGTGTAGTTGATGTGACTATGGATACCATTCGGATTGTGTTTATTTCGAAAGGGAATAAAATTCTGGCTCCAATACTTGGCTTTTTTGAGGTTTTAATTTGGCTGGTTGCCATAACCCGCATTATGCAAAACCTCGATAATTTCACTTATTATATAGCTTATGCCGGCGGATTTGCCACAGGGAATTATATTGGCCTGATTATCGAAGAGAAATTGGCGCTTGGCCTTCAAATGTTTAGAGTTATAACGCAAAAAGAAGCATCCATTTTAATAAAAAAATTGAGAGAAAAAGGTTACGGAGTAACTTCTGTTGAAGCCAATGGCAGCACAGGCATGGTTCATATAATATTTTCGGTTGTAAAACGCAGCGAAAGTGCTAAAGTGATTGAAATCATTAACAATCATAATCCAAATGCCTTTTACTCTATAGAAGACATCAGGCGTGTAAACGAAAATAATCCTGATCTTAACAGAACCTCAAACCGTTCAATCATTAGCTGGATGCGTAAAGGCAGGTGATAATCATTTAAATTGATTTTAGGGATTCATTTTTTCATTTCAATTCATTATTGTCCGGTAAAAACAGAAACAAGATAATTTTCACCAGCCTGGCCATCCTAAAAGGTTGATTTTCAGATTGGGCTAAAGCCCATTTTTCAATGACTCAATAATTACCCCGGCATTAATGTCGGGGCTATTCAAAACCTTGCCTCTACGGGGCTTTAGCCCAATTATTCAAATTTTAACCGGACACTTCTGATTTCATTTATACTTCAAACTTTACCTCACAACAACTTATAACCCTTTTAAACAGAATTCCGGCTTGCATTTATATTTCCAAACAACGAACGCATTACCATTTTTTCATAGCTCTTTACATATTCTTCAGAATCTTGAGCATTGTGAATTTTTATCAAAGCATATTGTTGAATAGCTAAAAGCGGCAATACAACTTTTTCGCGGAGCTGAATACTCATGCGGCTTCTGGCATTATCTTCGAGCAATTCCTTATCTCCGGAAACTTTTAGGACCATTTCTTTGCTTAAGAGGAACTCCTCATAAATTATTTTCCAGAATTTACCGAATTTCGGGTCTTTTTCCATATATTTCGTAATCGCAAAATTGGTCTTGCTCATGCTTTGCATACTGTTCCCAATCAATGCTTTAAAGAAAGTAGAATAGCGATACAGATCGATGCAGGCTTGTAAATTTCCATTGGTTTCCTGTTCTTTCAATGCAGTGCCAAGGCCATAAAAACCGGGCACATTTTGTTTAAGCTGGCTCCAGGCGCCAACAAAAGGAATCGCTCTTAAATCCTCAAATTTTAGTTTCTTTTCTGCACCTCTTTTTGAAGGCCGGCTTCCAATATTTGCCATTCCGTAATATTTAAGAGTACTTCTTTCTTCCAAAAAGGGAATAAATAAGTCATGATTTTTTAATGTTTCATATTTTAAATAACTGCTTTTAGACAAAAAGTCGAATAATTTTCGCTGTTCTTTGCTCAGATTTGAAGTGGCTTTTTCATAGATATTATTTTCAATACCGGCAGTTAATAAATGACCTAAATTATGTATGGCAGCTTCTTTATGGCCGTAATGCGAGCTAATGGTTTGTCCCTGAACCGTAATTTGAATCTGCTGACTTTCAATGTTTTTTCCGAGTGCTGAGTAAAACAGATGTGAGTTTCCACCTCCGCGGGCTGGTGGACCGCCCCTTCCGTCGAAAAAAAGAACATCCACCTTATTTGCTCTCGATACTGTGGTTACTTCTTCCTTTGCTTTAAAAATAGCCCAGTTGGCCATCAAATATCCGCCGTCTTTGGTTCCGTCTGAAAAACCAAGCATTACAGTTTGCTTTTTTTTGCGGTATTTTAAATGATTCATATAATTTTGTTGAGCATAAATAGCGGTCATCGAATCGCTTGCGTTTTTTAAATCTTCAATTGTTTCGAATAGAGGAATAATATCCAAACTTAAAGATTTGTTCCCCCAACTACACATTTTGGCTAAAGCAAAAACTTTTGCCATATCCAAAGCACCTCTGCAATTACTTATAATGTAACGATGCGAAGCTTTTTCACCATTCAATTGCTGTATTTCTTCAATAACGGCAAAAGATTCCAGTGTATCAACAATTATTGAATCCGT
>JAZDJM010000328.1:0-3813 GCA_043804305.1 Bacteroidota bacterium | reverse complement strand
TTCAATCATTTCTGAACCCATATTTACAGGAACGATTGTGAGTGTATCAAATTCAATTTCTCTTTCATCGAAGGCAACAATTGTTTTTTTATCATTGTCAATACGCTCAAGATAAAAATCAGGAATAACTTTTATGTTTTTTTCCTCAAGTAAATCGCCAAGCATTTTAGAAGCTACCGGTTTTGTAAAAGCACCTGACATAGGCGTTACATAGGTAATATCAACTTTATCTCTAATGCCTTTTTTCGTAAAATATGCTTCAGCTAGACATACAAATTCGATTGGAGCAACTGGGCACTTATATGGAATTTCAGAAATACACATTACTAATTTACCGCCTTCAAAATTTTTGAAATGGTTTTGCAATGCTACGGCTCCTTCAATTGTATAAAAATCAAAAATGCTCTTATACCACAATTTATCTTTTAAACCTTCAGTTTCTTCAGGAAAAGTTTGTGTTCCAGTAGCAATAATTAGGTAATCGTATTGCAAAACTTGACCACCTTCCATAAGTACTTTGTTTTCTTCACCAACAATCTTATCGATTGCATTGTAAATAACTTTTACACCAGCTGGAAAAAAATTGCTTTTTGGCTTTATCACATCCTCTTTATTGTATATACTAAATGGAATAAATAAAAATCCGGGCTGGTAATAATGGGTTTTAAATTGGTCAACTATAGTTATTTGCCACTCTTCTTTATCAAGTGCTTTATGTAATTTGTTGGCCATCATGGTTCCTGCTGTTCCGGCACCGAGTATTAGTAACTTCTTCATATTTTAAGTTTATTTTTCAAGGTTTTGTTTTATTTTTGATTGATTTGTTTTTCAGTTAACAAAAATACACTTTGTTGATCTGCCGAATTAAAATCAATCATGATAAATATCAATGTATGATAAATATCATATGCATCAAATTATATATTTATATTTGCAGCCATGTTATGTCAATGCGAATTTTGTGATTTAAAAACTTTGTTTTACTCTTCTATTAAACATGAGGAATTGGATCACTATTGCTCTTCGAGGCGTGAAATAAGCTTAAAAGCTGGCGAATTTTTGATTAAACAAGGTGAACCCATAAAAGATTTTATATATTTAAAAGAAGGCCTGGTAAAGCTTTTTCGTAAATCCAGTCAGAACCAAATTCAAATAATCAGTTTCGGGAAACCCTATGACTTTGTGAGTTTATTGTCTGTTTTCTCTGACGATAAATACAATTATTCAGTTAGTGCACTTACAGATAGCGTGGCCTGCATGTTTAATTTAACTGAAATTAAATCGTTAATTCAAACCAACGGTGCCTTTGCCTTGCATTTAATACAAACTCAAAATCGCTCGAGCGACAGAATCATTATAAATACATTAGATTTGCTGCAGAAGCGGCTTTATGGAAGAGTTGCTACAGTAATTTTATATTTTTCGGATGAAATATATAAAACGGATGAGTTTGAGATTCCTATTTCACGGAAAGAAATGGCTCAATTTATTGGAATGAGCATCGAGAATGTAATTCGGGCAATTTCGGAGTTTCGTAAAGATAAAATTATTCAGGTTTACGGCAAAAATATTTCAATTCTCGACAAACAAAGATTGATAAATTTTAGCGAACACAGTTAGTCGAATTTTTTATTTCTTTTTTTAAGTTTTTTCTGTTATTTTTCACACCTTTGCACACGCGTAAATAATTAAAACCCCAAAAGTTTTGAAACCAATTAAAAATGCTTTAATCTCTGTCTTTCATAAAGATGGACTTACAGATATTTTAAATGTTCTGAATAAATTAAATATAAATATTATCAGTACCGGTGGTACTTACGATTATATAGTATCTCAGGGGTTTAATGCCAAAACTATAGAATCGGTTACCGATTATCCTTCTATTTTAGGCGGCCGTGTTAAAACCTTACATCCTCTGGTTTTTGGCGGAATTTTATACCGGCGCGAACTCGAAAGCCATCAAAAACAGGCCTTGGAATACAAAATACCACCCATCGACTTAGTAATAGTTGATTTATACCCTTTCGAAAAAACAGTGGAACAAACCGATAATGAAGCAGAAATTATCGAAAAAATTGATATTGGAGGCATTTCGCTTATCAGGGCAGCAGCTAAAAATTTTGGAGATGTATTAATTGTTCCATCAGTAAAACACTATCCCGATTTATTGAATTTATTGGAAAAGAACAATGGTCAAAGCTCACTTGAAGAAAGAAAAAGATATGCAATGCAGGCTTTTAATGTTTCATCGCATTACGATACAGTAATTTTTAATTATTTTAATCGGGATAAAAAAGAAGAAGTATTTAAAGCCAGTATTCAGGAGGCCAATGTTTTAAGATATGGTGAAAATCCACATCAAAAAGGCATTTTTTATGGCAAGTTGGAAAATGTTTTTCAACAGTTGCATGGTAAGGCACTTTCTTACAACAATTTGATTGATTTGGATGGAGCAATTGCATTAATAAAAGAATTTAAGGACCCAACATTCGCTATACTAAAACACACCAATGCCTGTGGTCTTGCTTCTGATTCAAAGCTTTTAGGTGCATGGCAAAAAGCTTTGGCCGGAGATCCGGTTTCAGCATTTGGAGGAGTTTTAATAAGCAACCGGATTATTGATTTGGAAACTGCTGAAGAAATCAACAAGCTCTTTTTCGAAATCATTTTAGCTCCAGCTTTTGAAAAAAACGCAATGGAGATCCTGAAAACCAAAAAAAATAGAATAATTTTGCAGGCTAAGTCCTTCGATTTTCAATCTTTACAATTTAAAACCGCACTTAATGGCGTAATTGCACAAGATAAAGATTTAAAAACCGAAGAAATTAATAATTGGGAAGTGGTAAGCAAAAAATCACCTTCCCAAAAAGAAGCTTTTGATATGGTATTTGCCAATAAAATTGTGAAACATACCAAATCGAACGCAATCGTTCTTGCAAATAACGGACAATTGATTGGTAGCGGAATTGGACAAACCTCCCGAATTGATTCTTTAAAACAAGCTATTTTGAAAGCAAAAGAGTTTGGTTTAGATCTGAAAGGTGCTGTTATGGCCTCCGATGCATTCTTTCCTTTCGCCGATTCGGTAGAACTGGCACATAAAGAAGGAATTCAGGCTATTATTCAACCGGGAGGCTCAGTTCGCGATCAGGAATCGATCGATTATTGCAATCAATCGGATATGGCAATGGTATTTACCGGAACCCGTCATTTTAAACATTAGTAAATTATAGATATTAAATACAGATATGGGACTTTTCTCGTTTTTAACTCAAGAAGTAGCAATTGATTTAGGCACTGCCAACACGATTATTATTTACAACGACAAAGTGGTTGTTGATGAACCCTCGATAGTAGCAATTGAACGCAATACAGGTAAAATCATTGCAGTTGGGAAAAAAGCAATGATGATGCACGGGAAAACCCACGAAAACATCAAAACCATAAGGCCTCTGAGAGATGGCGTAATTGCCGATTTCCAGTCTGCAGAGTATATGATAAGGGAAATGATTAAAATGATTAAAGTACCTCGTTCTATTTTTCCACCTCAACTTAAAATGGTAATCTGTATTCCTTCAGGTATAACAGAGGTTGAAGAACGTGCGGTAAAAGATTCAGCCGAACAAGCCGGCGCAAAAGAAGTCAGATTAATTCATGAACCTATGGCTGCTGCAATTGGCATTGGCATAGATGTAATGGAACCTACAGGCAACATGATTATTGATATTGGAGGCGGAACCAGCGAAATTGCCGTAATTGCATTGGGTGGAATCGTAAACAACAAATCGATTCGGGTTGCCGGAGATGATTTTA
>JAZDJM010000327.1:0-4189 GCA_043804305.1 Bacteroidota bacterium | reverse complement strand
TTTTTACAATTTTTTCAAAATGTGTACCATAACAAAAAAGACATATAAATTATGCCATTTTGTCGTTTTTAAAATGTTACTCATGTCATTTTGTCTGTTTTTGATGAATATTATTTAATAGGAAAAAATAAAGCAATCATTAACTTTGTATCTATCATGCGAACCATTAAAATAGACGACAGTAAAAAAATATTAAATGCATTAAAACCCAGTCGCATTATTTTACCCATTCTTATCGGATTGGGTGTTGCTTCTTATTTTGTATTTAAAAATTTTGATGCAGAGCGCTTTTCTTTTTTCGAATGGTCGTTTGCAGCTTTATGCTGGATATTCGTTGCTCTTTTAATGATGGTGGTTCGCGATTTGTCTTATATTATTCGTCTGCGAATACTATCAGGCAATGAATTGAGCTGGCGCAAAGCCTTTGAAGTTATCATGTTATGGGAATTCAGCTCTGCAATTTCTCCATCTGTAGTTGGCGGAACGGCGCCTGCGATTTACTTTTTGTATAAAGAAAAATTTAGTGCCGGAAAAAGCACAGCAATTGTTCTGGCTGCCATTTTTCTCGATGAACTCTTTTTTATAATTGCCATTCCTGTTTTATTGTTGGTTTTCGGGAATTTAATTTTTCCTCTTCAGGATGCTTTCCACCTAAAACAACTGAAATACTATTTTTGGATTGGCTATGGGGTAATTTTTCTTTACACGCTATTATTGGCCTATGCCATCTTTATTAATCCTCACATTATTAAGGCTTTAATTAAATGGATTTTTAGATTACCATTAATTAAACGCTGGCAGGAAAATGCTTGTATTTTGGCCGATCAGCTCATTGAAACTTCAAAATGGTTTAAATCCAAAAGTTTTGGTTTCTGGTTAAAATCTTTTTTGGTTACGGCGCTATCGTGGACTGGCAGATATTGGGTTGTAAACTTTATGTTTATGGCTTTCTTTTTCGAAAATTTAGGTTGGTTTGAGCATTTTCTGATTTATGCGCGCCAATTAACGATGTGGATATTGTTATTGGTAAGTCCTACACCTGGCGGAAGCGGATTGGCTGAACTGTTTTTTGGTGATTTTTTAAGCGATTTGATTCCAAACTTAAGTTGGGTTTACCCATTGGCACTTCTCTGGCGTTTAATTACTTACTATCCTTATTTGTTTATTGGAGCAATTATTTTACCACGATGGGTTAATCGGGTTTTTAAGAAAACCAATTACCGGAGTATAAAAAGAAAAGCTAAAGTTGTATTTAATAAGAATAAGCAAAAAACAGAATAATTCTTTACACCATATTATTGGCGTTCATTTTTTTCAATCCATTGCTGATGAAAAGATTTTTCGGCCAATTCCGGAAGGTTTCGGTTTGTTCCCCATGCCTTTTTCATGAAAAAGGAAATAAAATAGCGTTTTGTTTTTGTGCTAAAATAATCAATCCATTTTCTTTTTAGCAGAATCTTTGTGCTTCCTTTTACCAGAATTCTTTCTGATGAAGTAGTATATTGTTGATTTACACTGTCTCTTCTGTTAAGCAATAACAAATCGTTTAAAGGTATTTTTACCGGACAAACGTCGGTGCAAGCACCACACAAAGTAGAGGCAAAACTCAAATGTTTATATTCATTCATGCCTAATAACCAAGGAGATATAACTGATCCGATAGGGCCACTATAGGTAGTTTGGTAAGTATGGCCACCTATATTTTTATAAACCGGGCAAACATTTAAACAAGCACCACATCTGATACAACTTAAAGCTACTCTTTGTTGTTCCTGCTCAAGTAAAAGATTTCTGTGATTATTTAAAATAATCATGTAAGTTTCCTGCGGGCCATCCTTTTCACTGCTTTTTCTTGGCCCGCCAATAATCGTATTATAAACCGACATTTTCTGTCCGGTACCATGGCTACTCAGCAAAGGCCAAAAAAGATCCAAATCATTTATGCTTGGGATAATTTTCTCGATTCCGGCAATGGCAATATGTATCCTGGGCATTGACATACTCAATACACCATTTCCTTCGTTTTCTGTAAGGGCGAAAGATCCGGTGTCGGCAATCAGAAAATTGGCTCCGGTAATCCCGGCATCAGCATTGTAAAACTTATCGCGAAGTTTTATCCGAACTTTTGCTGTAATTTCTTCCGGACTTAAACTTTCGTCCCATCCAAACTTTTCATTAAATAAAAGGGCAATATCTTCTTTTGATTTATGCATGGCCGGCGTAACGATATGATAGGGCTTTTCGTTGGCCTGCTGAACAATGTATTCTCCTAAATCAGTTTCTACCGATTCTATGTCATGCTCTTCCAAAAAAGCATTCAGTTCTATTTCTTCGGTAGTCATCGATTTCATTTTAACTACCTTTTTTGCCTGATGTTTTTTTAATATTTTAAGGATTTCATTTCGTGCTTCTTCAGCATCAACAGCCCAGATAACTTTTCCGCCGTTGGCTATAAAATTATGCTCAAATTCGATAAGGTATTTGTCTAAATCGTTTACTGTTTTTCTTTTTATATTAGCAGCTCTCTGTTTGGCCAGTTCCAAATTATCGTACTGTTGCAATCCCTTTTCAAAAGCCAGAGTGTATTTGCCAATATTGAAATTAAGTTTTTTCCGATGCTCCAAATCAAAAGCTTTCAACTTAGATTCCTTCAGAAATTTTTCAGCAGTATCCGACATGGTTTTATAATTAAAGCATTTTTGAAATTTTATCTATACGAACAGCGTGCCTGCCACCTTCAAAATCTGTATTTAAAAAAGTCTGAACCATTTTCCAGGCAATTTCAAAGTTAATAAATCTACCGGGTATCGAAATAATATTTGCATCATTATGCAAACGGATAAGTTCTGCCTGTTCAACTGTCCAGCATAATCCTGCCCTTACTCCATTATATTTATTGGCCGTAATTTGAGCTCCGTTTCCGCTTCCGCACATAATAATTGCCAATGGATATTTACCATCGTTTATGTCTTTTGCCAATGGATGAATAAAATCGGGATAATCTACACTTTCCTCTGAAAACGTACCATAATCTTTAACCGAATATCCATTATCCTTTAATTTTTTTATAAGAAAGGATTTCATGGCAAAACCACCATGATCAGAAGCAATTGGAATGATCATCGATTTATCAGACATTTTTTTTATGCAAAAATACAGATTTACTGCAACTATTTGTAAATGATTTTTAGTGAACAATTCTGTTTATTCACTGTTAATATTTATGTATAAGCTTTGTTTTATCAACACTATATTTTGGAATTCGAATCAGAATGAAAACTTATCCTTTTTTATCTAAACATATCCTCAGGTTTTCAACATATTTTTGTTTCAATTCATTGTTTAAATTTATAAACTATTTTGATATTAACCTGATGTTTATAAGTAATCTATCTTCTTTTTTATCAAAGAATTAAGAATTTGATAAAAGTTTATAAGTCATTATTTTTTATACTTTAAACCCGATAAACAAAAAGTTATACAGCTATTCACAGCCTATAATAATAAGAATAGATCTTTTTATAAAATAATAACATTATTATACGATGTTTATAAACCTTAGCGATGATAAATTTTGGTGGATTCTCTGATTGGATTTATTTAAGTTTGCATAAAAAATAAAACGGCTGTTATGAATTATATCGGTGAAATAGAAAAACTGAAAAAAGAAAAAAATGCAATTATTCTGACTCATTATTATCAAATTCCTGAAATTCAAGATATTGCTGATTATGTTGGCGACAGTTTGGGTTTAGCGCAAGCTGCTGCCGAAACCAAAGCAAATTTAATTGTTTTTGCCGGAGTTCACTTTATGGCCGAGACCGCAAAAATTCTGAATCCGAATAAAAAAGTTTTATTGCCCGATTTGGAAGCAGGTTGCTCCTTGGCAGCTTCTTGTCCGCCGGAAGAATTTTCAAAATTCAGAGCAAAATACCCAGATCATATTGTGCTGTCGTATATCAATTGTACAGCCGGAATTAAGGCACTTTCAGATGTAATTGTAACTTCCGGGAATGCCGTTCAAATTGTTGAATCATTTCCAAAGGAACAAAGAATTATTTTTGCTCCAGATAAAAACCTAGGTGCTTATATTAACCAGATTAGCGGTAGGAAAATGATTTTATGGGATGGAACCTGCGAAGTTCACCATCAATTAACAACCGAAGCGATAATAAAGTTAAAAATATTA
>JAZDJM010000326.1:0-10720 GCA_043804305.1 Bacteroidota bacterium | reverse complement strand
ATAGTGTAATAACCCTGTCCAGATTCTTGCGTTTTACTGCGCCGTAGGTCGAACTGTATTCAATATCTGCCACCGCTGAAATTGGAACCTGCACAATTCTTCCGTTCGATTGATTTCGGAAAGTTACTTTTTGGTTCATTAAAGCAGTAATATCATTCCTGTATTTTTCATTCAAACGAAGCTGAATTGGATATTCGTCCTCACCTTCTTTAAAATCGGCCACTTCTTTACCAAAAAGTGCAGTACGTAATGTTAGTGCAATCTGGCCGGTTGATAATCCGAATCTTCTGGCTTTATCCCGGTCAATATGAACGATTAGTTCCGGATTGCCAATGTTTAAATCGATATTCAAACCTTCAATACCTTGAATATGTTCCGATTCGATTAATAATTGTATCGAGTCGCCAAGTGCTATCAAAGTTTCAAATTCTTTACCGCTAATTTCGATATTGATAGGTTTTCCGGCCGGCGGGCCTTCGTTTGGTTTTTCTACAGAAATTATAGCAGATGGATATTTTCCGATGAGTTCATCGCCAAGTTCTCTTAAAATATCAAAAGTATTAATGCCCTGCCTGTCTTCGTAATCTATAAAGTGCACAGTTATTAAGCCTTTGTTTGGAGTGTCTGAAATATTAAATCCTTCATTCTCGCCAACTGCACCTTTTCCGACGGTTGTTAAAACTGATTTTACAATTTTCGAATTTGGTTCCAATATTTCATAAACACGCGTTTCGAGCTTTTTCATAAACTCATTGGTTGTGTTTAAGTTGGAGCCTATTGGCAATTCGGCAGTGATATTTATAAATTTTGGATAAGATGATGGGAAAAATACGGTTTTTGGTGCACGAACCTGCAATAATACAATCGTAAAAAACATTATTCCTACAGTTCCTAAAATAAACCATCCCGAATTATTCTTTTTAGTGGCATAATGGATTACTTTTTCGTAGTAATTTTCGAGCCATACCAGCAATACATCTTTAAACCAAATACCAATTCTGTTGAGAAACAGGATATTTAGCAATCCCATCAGCGCAAAAAAAGCAGCCAATCCACCAAGCACATTTGCTCCAAAAATATAGAACAGAACAGCTATTGCTGTTAATACTAGTACATAACGCGAGGCTTGTTTTACATTGACTCTTTCCTTTTCGGCGCCCAATTTCATAAATGCTGCCGCAAAAACCGGAATAATGACTAGCGCAACAAACAAAGATGAGGTTAGGACTATAATTAAGGTGATTGGTAAAAATTTCATGAACTCGCCCATCAAACTGTCCCAAAACAGTAAGGGCAGAAAAGCAGCCAGCGTAGTGGCAGTTGATGAGATGATTGGAATGGCAATTTCGCCAACGGCTAGTCTTGCTGCTTTGAGTCTTGAATGTCCTTCTGCAACAAAACGGTATATATTTTCAATGACTACAATGGCATTATCAACCAACATTCCAAGTGCCAGAATTAATCCCATCAGAATAATCATATTTATCCGGTAATCGAGGAAATTAAAAACCACAAAGGAGAGAAACATAGACATTGGAATGGCAAAGCCAACAAACAATGAATTTCTGGTGCCAAGAAAAAAGAACAGCACCAGAATAACGAAAATTACACCCATTATCAGGCTGTTTTCGAGGTTCGAAATTTGTGAACGTATTATTTCCGACTGGTCGTTTGTATAAGTGATGCTTAAATCGGTGGGCAATGCGCCATTTTCCTGAGCTGTTTCAATCTTTTCGAATAAATGGTCGATAGCTGAAAGTAAATTTTCGCCACTTTTTTTAACAACTTGCAATGAAACTACAGAAAGCTTGTTTAATCGTGCAAAGCTCTCGTTGTCTTTATAACCGTATACAATTTCTGCAATATCTTTTAGATAGACAATGTTGTTGTTTTCGCTTTTAACAATAACATTTTCAATCTGCTGCATATTAGCAAACTCACCAATTACCCGAATGCTTCGCGTATTTCCGTCAATTTTCAATTCGCCGCCCGACATACTTATATTTTCGCTGGTAATGGCGCTTTCGACGTCGTTGAAGCTAATTTTTTTTGCTTGCATCTGAAAGAGATCAACATTGATTTTGATTTCTCTTTCCGTGATTCCTTTAATTTCAACTTTCGAAATTTCATCAACATCTTCGAGCTCTTCTTCTATAAATTCGGCAAAGCTTTTCAGTTCATTTACCGAATAATCGCCATAAATATTGATGTTGATTACCGGAAATTCGGAAAAGTCAATGTCGCTTACTATTGGTTCAGTAGGCATATCATCAGGCAAATTGCCTTTTGTTTTATCCACTGCATCTTTAACCTGTCGCAAAGCTGTGCTAATTTCGATGCCCGGATTAAATTCGACAAAAATGGCTGAAATATCCTGAGACGAAGTTGATGTTATTTTCTTTAATCCTTTTACCCGCTCTATTTCTCTTTCCAATGGCCTGGTAATTAAATTTTCCATATCCAATGGTGGATTACCAGGATATGGCGTATGAACCATTATTGTTGGATAATAGACTTCGGGAAAAAGTTCTTTTGGTAAACTTGTGTAAGAGTATACTCCAAAAAGGAGAAGTAAACCGGTAAGCAAATACACAGTTGTTTTGTTTTTTAGCGCCCAACTGGTAATTTTAAATTCTCTGTATATGGTATCTTTTTCTTCTTTCATATATAACAAATTGAAATGTAATACTTATATTAAAAAAGCATTACAAAATGAGCAATTTACTTCCGTCAACTACTTTTTCATTTCCTTTAACAATAATTTTTTGCCCAACTTCTAAACCGCTTAAAATAAGTGTACTGTTGCCCATAGTTAAGCCGGTTTTTACATATACTTTTTTAGCAAAAGAATTGTTTTCTTTTTGATTAACGATATATAAGTATGCTCCTTTAAAATCATTCTTAATGATATTTGCCGGAACGATTAAAGCATTATCCTGCTCAAAATCGATAAATCTTGAAAGTGCCAACATGTTGGGTTTTAATTGATTGTTGGTATTTCTGATTTTTACTTCAGCTATAAACGATCGGTTTTCAGGATTAATAGTTTGCCCGATACGGTAAATTTTGCTTTTTAAATTGAGTTCAGGGAAACTCGGAAAAAATACTTCAACTTCATCGCCTACATTCAGCGAAGCTAAATGTGTTTCGGCAACATCGGCCTGTAGAACAAATTCGTTAATATTTATGATTTGCATCAGGGCCATTCCGGGCATTGCCATTTCGCCTTCTTTGTGCACTATTTGATCAACAACTCCTGAAATAGGAGCGTTTAAAGTTGCCATTTCCAATTGAGTGTTCAACGAATTTAGCTTGGCTTCCAAAGATTCTTTATTGTTCTTGGATGTCAAAAATTCAATTTCCGATCCAATACCTTGTGACCAAAGTTTTTGCTGGCGCATAAACATTTGGTTTGCTAAATCGAGAGCTACTTTTATTTCTGTAATTCCACTTTCAATCTGACGCGAATTTAACCGGGCTAAAACCTGTCCGGCAACAACTCTATCGCCTTCTTTTACAAGTACTTCTTTGATTTGTCCGCTCATTTCCGGACTTAATATCGCAGATTTAACGGCTTTTAAATTGGCGTTTACCTCAAAACTATGGATAAATTTTTCTGTAGTCAAGGTTTTTACATTTACTGCAGTCCCAATTTCATCCGTTTCCTTGCTTATCGATTTTAAATCCGATTCGAGGCTTTTGATTTCGGATTTGAGAGTAGCCAAACTTTCTTTCTTTTCCTGAAGTAACGATTTTTTTTCTTCTACTTTATTTTCTGAACAAGCGGACAGTAAAAAACCAAAACTAATTAGTAAACTTAAAATTTTTATTGATTTCATCTATGTATTTCTTTTGTCAATTTATTTTTCATTATTTGTCAGTAATCTTTTGTACTCCTTCAAACCTAATGGAGTAAGAATGGCATGCATGTGATAAGTGAATAGCTCTTGCTGAATTTCATCAGGTGTCCATTCATCCGAATTATAAAACTGAATTTCCGCCATATTTTCCACATTCGAAATATGCATTTTTACCAGTAGATCTTCTTTTATTTCGGGGCGATAAAAACCTTCTTGTTTCCCTTTTTTAAAATTTTGGAGCATGGATTGAGACATCGCTTCACGGTTGATTTGCATCATTTTTTTGTAAATAGGCGAGAAATATTTCGCTAAATCGTATTGAAAAGCCGGATTAAATTCTCCAATGGTTTTATCAATTATTTTGCTTACTTCAATTACCTCCTGTAATGCAGGAAGTGATTCAAGATTTAGGCTTTTCATTAAATGTAAGCGTTCCTTGCATTGGAAATCAATAGCTTTTTCAACCAATTCATTTTTATCTTTTACAAAAGTGTAAAGGGTTTTTTTTGAAATGCCTAATTCGCGTGCAATATCATCCATACTAACACTTTTAATACCGTATTTGGTAAACATTTTCAAAACGGTTTTTAGAAGATCTTTTTGTTCTGAGTCCATATTGCTTTTTTACTTTGAATTTTCTGTGCGATAATATAAACGATTTAATAAGGACTTGTCATTTAATATATTAAGTATCGAAGAAGTATAATTTCCACTTGCATTTAGAAAATTGTTGTGTGCCTGAATTAAATCAAAACTTGAGGCTAAACCTTCTTTGTATTTAGTTTGTGTTTTTTCATAAATCTTTTCGCTGAGAGCCAAATTATTTATACTGTTTTGATATTCTTTAAGATGAAGCTGAAAATTATTTTCGGCGGATTGAACCTCAAGCCTTAACGCATTCGAGAGCTGTTTAACCGACTCTTCCAGCTTATTGTATTTCAGTTTTGCCTGTTGCACTTTGGAATATCTGCTCCCTGAACTCCAGATAGGTATATTCAGATTAAATCCATATACTGTAGTCGGAAACCAGGTTTCACTCGAATCGAAAAAATTAAACTCATTGCGCATTGCATTCGATTGAGCATTAAAAAAAGCGCTTAATTGAGGTAAATATGCCGATTGCTCTCTCTTTAACTGAAGTTTAGCCAAATCCATTTGGGTATTTATCATTTGAAAATCGATATTGTGCTCCAGTAAAAAATTTCCCAGACTTGAAACAATTGACGATTCCATTAAAGTTTCCAGCGAATCTGTAAGTTCTAAAGATTCTGACAAAGGCATACCCATGCTTAGTTTTAAATAATTCAAAGCAGTTATCGATTCGTTATTAAGGTGTTGAACATTTGCGCTGAGATTATTATAAATAATTTCGAGTTGAGCTACATCAGTATCTTCAGCAAATCCATTCTGAAACAATTGTTTGGTTTCAGCTAAAAGTTTTTCGTTGGTTTTAAGTGTTTTTTCCAATATCAATTTTTGCTTTCTCAGTGATAATGCCAAATAATAACTTTTGCTGATTTGTTCATTTAAGTTTTGTTCGGTTTTTATTTGCATTTGTGCAGTTTGAAGCAAAAATGTTTTTGCAGCCTGCAATCCAATGATATATTCGCCGCTAAATACCAATTGTGAAATGCTTATATCGGCTGATGCATTGTATTTTGTGCCGAATTTTACAGGAAAAGTTCCCATTTCATCGCCTAAAGGTACAATAGGAATTAGCCCAAAATTATCCTGATTTACGCCATAAACGGCCGGAGAAATAAAATCGGGCATTAAGGTTGTTGGAATATCAATATAATTTGTGTTTGATATGGATGCATTAATCTGTGGTAGTCCAATGGCCGTGGTTTCCATCACCATTTTCTTCGCAATCTTGACATCAGTCTGCGTATTTATATAATCATAATTATGCAATAGGCCATAAGCAATTGCTTGTTCAAGCGTAAAGGCATTAGTTTTAGTTTTATTTTCTTGTGCTTCCAGATGAATGGTCAGCAGAATTAAGAATGTAATCATTAAATGCTTCATGTTCTTTGTTCAATTTGGGTGCAAATATAAAACAAAAACAGCATCGGAAACTTTGTGTGTGTTAAAAGTTTCCATAGTTTAATAAAAAATTAACAAAAAAACTTATCGCGCTCAGGGCTGTTTCAAGAAATGGATAAATTTACGTGGAATCGATCAATAGAATAGAACTTTGCAGGCGAGTGATATAAACTGAATGTTGCTTTATTTTAAAACTTAAAGCAACAGCAAATGGAATCCGTATTCAACAGAAAATTAAGCGCAATTAGAATAAAGTGTAAAATTTAATAAATCAGCTTTAATAATTTATTGTTTCAAGGGCAAATCGCAATCGCTTAATTGTGTCTTCTTTTCCAATAAAAGCGATAATTTTAAAAAGATCCGGGCCAATACCATCGCCAACAATTGCAATGCGAAGTGCATTCATTACTGCACCAAATCCAAGCTCATTTTTTTGAATATAGTTAGCAGCTAAATCGTGCAGATATTCAGATTGCCACTGTGTTGCATTTTGAAAAATAACACTTAGGTCGGAAATGATTTGTGGTGTGTCTTCTTTCCAACGTTTTTTAGTTACTTTTTCGTTAAAAGCTTGTGGTGCCTGAAAAAAGAAATAGGATTGTTCCCAAAAATCAGCAATAAAAACCGCACGTTCTTTTACCAATTCCACTACTTCATTTAATTTTTCAGTTTCAACCTGAATATTTTTCTTTTCGAGTTCTACCTGAAATAAATCAGCCAGTTCCTGATTTGATTTCAATCGTAAATATTGCTGATTAAACCATTTGGTTTTTTCAGGATCGAATTTGGAGCCGGATTTTCCAACGCGTTCAAGACCAAATGCTTCTATAAGTTCCTGCATCGAAAAAATTTCCTGTTCAGTTCCCGGATTCCATCCCAATAGCGCAAGCATATTGATAAATGCTTCAGGAAAATAGCCGTCTTCGCGGTAGCCCGAAAATTTTTCGCCGCTGTTCTGGTCTTTCCATTCAATCGGAAAAACCGGGAATCCCATTTTATCGCCATCGCGCTTGCTTAATTTTCCTTTTCCGATTGGTTTTAAAATGATTGGCAAATGAGCAAACTGCGGTGCCTGCCAGTTTAGTGCCTGATACAATAATACATGCAGCGGAGCCGAAGGCAGCCATTCTTCGCCACGGATAACATGCGATATTTTCATTAAATAATCATCAACAATATTGGCCAAATGATAGGTTGGCATACCATCGGATTTAAAAAGCACTTTATCGTCGAGGCTGGATGTTTTTACCCTGATTTCGCCACGAATCAAATCTGTAAATACAAGTTCTTCGTTTTCCGGTATTTTAAAACGAATAACATAAGCTTCGCCTGAATCAAGTTTTGCTTTTATTTCCTCTTTTGTTAATCGCAGAGAATTATTTAAAGTGCTGCGGGTAAATGAATTATAAGTAAAGGTTTCGTTTTTCTTTTCGTATTCTTCGCGCAATAAATCCAATTCCTCCGGAGTATCAAAAGCATAATAAGCCCAGTTGTTATTTATTAATTGATTAGCATATTCGGCATAGATGGCTTTTCGGTCGGATTGACGGTATGGCCCAAAATCACCTTTTCCGTCCACACCTTCATCAAATTCAATTCCGCACCAGTTTAATGATTCTTTAATATATTCTTCGGCACCGGGAACAAATCGGGTTTGATCTGTATCTTCAATTCTTAATATATATTTACCATTGTGCTTTTTGGCAAATAAATAATTGTAGAGTGCAGTGCGAACTCCGCCCATATGCAAAGGGCCGGTTGGACTTGGGGCAAATCGTAAGCGAATGTGATTGGTCATTTTTTTTGATTAAAATCGACTGCAAAGATAAGTAAGTTGATTCAGGATAAAAAGTACAGATTCATGGAGAATAAATTCAGGAGTTCATTCCCTATGGCTTTTCGATTTCAGATATTTGTAAGTCTCCTCTTGTGAACGGAAAGGTTTTTCTCCATTCTGAGCTACCCGATATTGATTTATTTTATCAGGATGAAGCCATCGTGCTTTCACATTGCCTTTTCGCTGAATTTCAAGCATGTCGATAAGTTCTTTTTTTAGTTCTTCCGATTTTATCGGGCAAACCACTTCGATTCGGTGATCAAGGTTTCGCGACATTAAATCGGCCGATGAAAGAAAAACCAATGGTTTTCCGGCATTTGAAAAAACAAAAACTCTTGAATGTTCTAAAAAGCGATCCACCACACCAAAAGCTTCAATATTTTCTGACAAACCCGGAACACCTGCATTTAAAACGCAGATTCCACGAATTATAAGCGTAATCTTAACCCCTGCTTTTCCGGCCTGATAAAGTTTATTTACAATTTTGGCATCCACCAAACTGTTTAGTTTCAGAATTACCCAGGCGTTTTTCCCGCTTCTTGCTCTTTGGATTTCGTTATTTAACATTTGAGTAAAAAACGACCGCAATTTAAAAGGTGCAACCAATAATTCAGAAAACGAAGGTGGAATATATTTTGCTTCAAGCAGGTGAAAAACATTGTTTACATCGGTACAAAATTTTTGATTGCTGGTCAATAAACTGTCGTCTGTATATAATTTGGCGGTCGATTCGTTAAAGTTTCCTGTGCTTATATTGGCGTAATATACATCTTGTCCTTTTTCTTTACGCCTGATTAATAAAATCTTGGCATGTACCTTAAAACCAGGGATATTCTGAATAACCCGAACGCCTTCTTCCTGCAATTTTTTTGTCCATAAAATATTGGCATGCTCGTCGAACCTGGCCTGAAGTTCCAGAAAAACGGTAACTGACTTTCCATTTCTTGCAGCATTGATCAAGGCATTCATAATTTTCGAATTTTTTGCCACCCGATAAAAAGTCATTTTTATTGCTCTGACTTTTGGATCGATAGCCGCTTCACGAACCAAATCGATTAAATGCTGAAAAGTATGGTAAGGATAATGCAGAAGGATGTCTTTTTCACGGATTAAATCAAAAATACTTCTGTTTGGCAGAAAATCAGGATGAGTCAAAGGGATATGTTCCTGAAAAAATAAGGAATCATCGAGTCTTTTGGTGCCGTTTGTATCTCCGCCGGTAAATGGAAAATCCATAAAGTCTTTAAAATTATGATACCGGCCACCGGCACGCAGCGTATCGCCCTGTGTAATTCCAAAATTATTTAATAATTTTTTTAAAAGTTTTGGATTGATGGTTTTGTCGTAAACAAATCGAACGGCCTCGCCTTTAACTCTTTGCTTAATACTTTCATTCATTATCTCCAAAAAACTTTTCGATAAGTCGCTGTCGATATCGAGTTCGGCATCCCGTGTAAATTTTATAATATGGCCTTCAAAAGTATCGTGACCGAATAATCCAAAAATACTTTTTAGGTTTACGCGGATAACATCGTCCAGAAAAATGAAGTATTTATTTTGATCAATATCCGGCAATTGTATAAATCTTGAAATCTCGTCGGTGGGTAATTCAATGGCGGCAAAATTGTCCTTGCGCTTTTTGGTGCTGTCCGACATTCTAACCGCCAGATAAATAAATTTGTCTTTAAAATAAGCCAGTCCCGTAATTGTATCGAGCATTAAAGGCGAAAGGTAAGAACGGATATTTTTTCGAAAATAATCTTCAATAAATAGTTGCTGATCCTCATTGAGTTGTTTTTCATTAACAAAAAAGATTTTGTTTTTTTCCAATTCATTCAGAATCTGATGATAAGCTTTGGTAAAATGAGATTCCTGATTTGTTACAATTTGGTGAATATCGCGCAGCGTTTCGGTGACTTCCCTCATTTGGGCAGGCGCAATTTTTTTATAGGCTTTCATGCGGTTAAGTGTGGCCACACGAACCCTGTAAAATTCATCGCGGTTATTTGAAAAAATCCCCAGATATTTTAATCTCTCCAGAACAGGATTGCTTTCATCCATAGCCTCCTGAAGAACTCTTTCGTTGAAGCTCAGCCAGCTAACCTCTCTGTTTATATTTTTCTTTACGGACATTAATTATTAAAAAATTTGATGTATCTCACAAAAACAAGAAAAAAAATGCTGATTCAATTTAAAATAGATGCATTTTCTTAATCTAAATTAATCCTCAATCACAGTCTTTGATTCGGTTTTTTGAGTTTCCTCTAATTTAAGAAATTTTCCTTGTTCGCAAATATAAGTGGTTGAAGGATATTTGCTGAACAAAGCATAATCGTGCGTAGCCATAAGCACTGCACAATCATTCTTACTTATTTCAAAAAGCAGTTCCATTATTCCTTCAGAAGATTGCGGATCGAGATTTCCGGTTGGCTCATCGGCCAGGATTAACACCGGATTGTTTATCAGCGCACGTGCAATTCCTATTCTTTGTTGTTCGCCGCCCGAAACCTGATGAGGCATTTTAAATCCTTTATTCTGTAAACCTACTTTGCTTAAAACTTTTTCAGCATGTTCTTTCATGGCTGCTTTATCCTTCCAGCCTGTGGCGCGCATGACAAAAAAAAGATTCTCTTCAATGTTTCTATCCTGTAAAAGTTGAAACTCCTGAAAAACAATACCTAATTTACGGCGCAAAAATGGAATTTCTTTATTTTTAATGGAATGCAAATCATAACCAACTACATTAGCCTCACCTGATATTAAAGGTAAATCTGCATAAAGTGTTTTCAGCAAACTACTTTTTCCACTTCCGGTTTTTCCAATAACATAAAAAAAATCGCCTTTTCTAATTTCCAGATTTACCTCTTTCAGTACCAGTAAATCCTGCTGGAATATTTCTGCATTTCGAATTGAAATTACTGTATTATCCGTCATTTTGAGCGTGCTTTTGATGCTGCTAAGTTAAAGGTTTTTTGGA
>JAZDJM010000325.1:0-3589 GCA_043804305.1 Bacteroidota bacterium | reverse complement strand
TGAAGCAGCTTCGCCTAAAGGAATAGGGAATATTGTTTTATATCCATGAATAACATCATAACCAATTAATAAAGGAATTCCCAGACGCGTTTCTTCAACGGCAATTTTTTGTAATTCTCTGGTTTTTTGTGCGGTATAGATATTAAAAAGGCCTCCAACCATGCCATTCTTCAAATGATTTACATAATTTGAGTCGAGTTTTGGGCCGGAAATGTCCCAATTTGCCGAAAATAAAACGGTCTGTCCAATCTTCTCATCCAAGGTCATTTGATTCATCAAACTATCTATAAACGCTATTCTGGCCTTGTCGTTTTCTGAATGGTTCAAATTCTTATCATTAGAATTGGATAATTGGCAACTGCTGAATAGAGCAAGAATAGAGAAAGAAATCCAAAGGCCTTTAATGTAATTTATCATCAAAAAATAGTATTTAGAAAAGGAAATCCGTAATATTTTAAAACACTAGATGCTAGGAGAATAAGTTTTTAATAACACAATATTTAAACAATGGTTTGCCTATCAAACTTAAGCTTTGTAGAATGGCAACTTAACCAAGATGGCTTTTAAAAGTTTATTCCTGACTTTTATATAAATTTCTGTCCCTAATTTATGATGACCATGACTAACATAACCCATTCCAATACCTTTGCTTAGCATTGGCGACTGAGTTCCGGAAGTTACTTCGCCAATGATATTCCCGTCTGCATCACAAATTTCGTAATGTTGACGGGGAATACCTTTATCTATCATTTCAAAAGCTTTTAAATAACGATTTAAACCGTTTGCCTTTTGATCTTCCATATATTTTCGATCGATAAAGTCTTTACCGTCAACAAATTTGGTAATCCATCCAAGCCCGGCTTCAATTGGCGAAGTGGTATCGTTAATGTCGTTGCCATATAAACAAAAACCCATTTCCAAGCGTAAAGTATCACGTGCTCCTAATCCTGCAGGCTTTATTCCAAACTCTTTTCCTGCTTCCATTACTTTTTCCCAAAGCAATCCGGCATCTTTGTTTTTAATATAAATTTCGCAACCGCCTGAACCGGTATATCCGGTTGTTGAGAATATCACATCTTTTATGCCTGCAAATTCAATTTGCTGAAAAGTGTAATATTCCATATCTGCAACATTTGCGGAAGTTAATTTCTGCATAGCTTCCAGAGCCTTTGGGCCTTGAACAGCCAATTGACTGATTTCGTCTGATGCATTTATCAATTCGGTTCCGATTTTTAAATTAAAACTTTGTGCTTGTTCTACACACCATTTCCAATCTTTCTCAATGTTGGCCGCATTTACAACCAATAGATAATCATTTTGACTAAAACGATAAACCAATAAATCGTCGATAATACCACCTTTCCCATTTGGAAAACAAGAATACTGGACTTTTCCATCCGTTAAAGCAGATACATCATTTGATGTTATTCTTTGTAAAAAATCGAGTGCTTTCGGACTTCTCACCCAGAATTCGCCCATGTGTGAAACATCAAAAACTCCGATTGCATTACGAACAGTTTCATGTTCTATCATCAAACCTTCATATTGAACCGGCATATTAAAACCTGCAAATGGAACCATTTTTGCGCCAAGTTTTTCATGGATATGTGTAAAAGCAGTAGTTTTCATATGTTTATAATTTTAGATTTCGGACACATGGAATAGCCAAAAAGAATATAATCATTCCGGTTGGTGATTTTTTATTCATGGCTATTTCAAAATGTATTTTGAACAATTTAATTAATAATTATGATTTGAATTTTTTAAAGGAGCAAATTTACAAAACTCCATTAAGTATACTAGAAATTAATTTTTTGATCTGACTTTATCAGTCGGAATTTTAATTTTATAAAATGAAAAGGTTTGGTAAGTTGGAAAATGAAAAAGATTCCATGCGTTATTGTAGAATAAACGCATGGAAAAAGAATTATTTTTTCAATAAATCACGAATTTCACTCAATAGTTTTTCCTCATTTGATGGAGCAGGGGGTGAGGCCGGAGCAGCTTCTTCTTTCTTTTTAGTCGCATTAAGGGCTTTAATCATCATAAATATTGCAAAGGCAACAATCAAAAAATCAACAACTACCTGAATAAAACTGCCATAATTTAAACTTACAGCCGCAATGGATTCACCGGTAGCCGAAACTGAGGCTTCCTGAATCACAAATTTTAGCTCGGTAAAATTTACACCACCCAGCAATAAACCCAATGGTGGCATAAGCACATCACTTACAAATGAAGCAACAATTTTTCCGAAGGCAGCACCAATGATAATACCCACTGCCATGTCTACCACATTGCCTTTCATGGCAAATGTTTTAAATTCTTTAAAAATTCCCATTTTGTAACGTTTTAGTTAAAAATTAAATGATTAATAGCCGAAAGTAATACAAATTTTTGGAATGTAAATTTCCGGACCGTGATAATTAGTAAGATTAATTATTAGATTTCTGCTGAAAAACCAATTCGAATAAATCGAACAGCGGGAATATACATGAAGTTTTTTATTAAGTTCTTGTGGATTTACAGAATTTCATGTAGGTTTGATGGTTCTTAATTAACCAACCTAAAAATCCTTACAATGAAACTAATTTTTAAAAAAATGATGTTTTTGAGTATTTTGGCACTCTTTTTCAATCCGGTGCTGGAAGCTCAAAAATACAAATCGACAAAATCGCTTTTACAGGATTTTGACGCAATTGCACAAACCAACTCGACTAAAGTAAAGGCGCATAATCTGGCCTATTCTTTTAGCGGACAAAAAATTAAGATTTATGAGTTTGGAACAGAAACTCAAAACAATTTGAAGAAAAAACCTGCCATTTTTATCATGGCTAATCCGGAAGGTGACCTTCCGATTGCGTCGCAAGCGGCATTAAAATTAGCAAATGAGCTGTTAAAAGATGGCCATTTAGAAAAGTTTACCTGGTATATCATGCCTGTGTTGAATGCCGATGCGCTAAATCGTTTTTTCGATACACCCTTGAATTTTGACGCCAGAAATTCACGTCCATTCAACGATGATATGGATGATTTAAGTGATGAAGACGGCCCTGAAGATATAAATGGCGATGGGTTTATAACAAAAATGCGGGTGTTAGATCCCTTAGGAATCTGGATTCCTGAAGAAGCAGATGCTCGATTTATGCGGAGAGCAAATGTGGCCAAAGGCGAAAAAGGTTTATATACTATTTATACCGAAGGTATTGATAATGATAAAGATGGATTATATAACGAAGACCCGTTTGGCGGAGTAAACAGCGGTATCAATTTCCCGAATCTATTTAAAACCCATGGCGCCACTTCAGGGGCATGGCCGGGCTCAGAACCAGAAGTTTACGAACTGATGAAATTTATTTATGCCCACCCCGAGATAGCCGCAACTTTTACATTTGGATCAACGGATTATTGCATTCAAGCTCCACAAGGCGGACGTAAAGGAAATGCTGATTTAAACAATATCCGAATTCCTCGTCGTTTTGCCGATGCTTTTGGCGCTGATCCTAACCGAACTTATTCCATGGAAGAAGTGATGGAAATGGCAAAGCCAATGGTTCCGGATGGAATTGAATTAACGCCTGCCATGGTT
>JAZDJM010000324.1:0-6797 GCA_043804305.1 Bacteroidota bacterium | reverse complement strand
AATGCATTTAAAACCACCTAACCAATACCTTTTGTATTTGTCCTTAACAATACTTACAATAAAGTTGCTCCTACCATTTCCGGGTGTAATATGTTGATTTATAAGACCTTTTGATTTAGATTTAATGAAAAGCCCTCTATTTGTTCCTGCCAGTAAATCAAAATTATCAGGGTCTTCATAAAAAATAAATGTAGCAATAGTAGTTGTATCTGGAAATATTCTCGAGAACTTTTTACCATCGTATTTTAAACCTCCGGCTGGTGCTGAGGTGAACAAAATGTTTTTCTCATTATCAACGATACTTCCCATATAGAAATAGTTTTTTTCTCCTATTACTAAATTTTCGAAGGATTTATCGTTAACAATTTTTTTGCCGTCAAAATCCTGTAATCCATATTCGTAGGAAGCAAACTTTATCCTGCCGTTTTTGTCTTCTGCGATGCTCCAGATTAAATGATTGATGCCGCATTTTTCAGGAATAAAATTAACAAAAGCGCGTGAAATCAATCTATACAATCCTGTTTCTGAACCTATCCATAAATTATCTTCATTGTCGATATAGATAACTATGACATTATTAAAATTGAAGTATTCTTTCTCCCAGCTCTTATTGCGATATAAAAATAAATGCTTATTGTATAAATAGATTACACCTTTTTTATCGACTTCAAAATTAGAAATATTATTTAAACTAAAATTGAGCGTATTAGCGGTGGCAATGTGAATAATGGAATCATTACTGTTAACATAAACTTTTCCATCATCCATCAAATACAATTTACCGTCATTACCAAGTTTAAGGCCTTGTGGTAGTTTAGTTGAAACTGGCAGATAAGTAATTTGATTGTTTTTTATTTTTATTAATTGCGATGTTGGAATAGCCAACCAAATAGCCTTCTCAACTGAATCATATTCACCTAGTATTGAGTATGTTTCAGGATCCAACATCTTTTCATGATAGACTGAAGGTAGTACTTTATACTCGCCATTTGAAAAACTCAAAAAAAAGACTTCTTGTTTAAACCGGTGAAAAACGATCAACAGTTCACCCGGCTTGGTTTCGCAAAAAATAACAAACGAACTGCTAGGCTTAAAATGTTTCGTTGGATAAGCAGTTAGCTGATTTCCATCAAATTTAGCAAGGCCGTCTTGCGTTAGAAACCAAATAATTCCTTGATAATCTTCAGTGATTTTATAAACTTGATTATCCGGAAGTCCGTCTTTAGAGGTAAAGTTCAAAAAGTTTTTCCCGTCAAAACGGCTTACGCCACCTTTTGTTCCTACCCAGAGAAAACCTTTGGAATCCTGGAAAATTGATAAAACCTGAGATTGAACCAATCCGTCCTGAACGGAATAATGCCTATAACTGTGTTCCTGAGCAATTGCTGTTAGAGTTCCTGCCAGTACAAAAAACAATAAAAGAAGTCTTTTATGTATCATCTTGGTATAGTGTCTGCCTCAAATTTACAATTTATCTTAATATGCTCCACAGAATTGAAAATTTGAGAAAATTAAGTTGCACAATCAGATTAATGAAATCAAAATATGCACATTCGTAAAAAAAAAGTTTAACTTTGAGATGCAAAAACACAAATCGAATGAAAACAACCGACGATATTTTAGTGATCGGTAATCCAATACTTCATGAAATTAGCGCACCGATAAGCCAGGATGAACTGCCAAAATTAAACGGTTGGGTTAATGATTTGCACTCGGCCATGGAAGATTTCAGTAGAAAATACCAGTTCGGACGCGGAATTGCAGCCCCACAGCTAGGTATTTTAAAACGCTTGATTTACCTAAACTTAGATAAACCCTATATTATTATTAATCCTGAAATTATTTATAAAACCACGGAAATGAATATTTTATGGGACGACTGTATGAGCTTTCCGAATTTGCTCGTTAGGGTTAACCGTCATAAATTAATAATTATTAAATACTTAAATGAAAGTTGGGAAGAAAAAGAATGGGAATTAGAAGGAGATCTTGCTGAGCTTTTCCAACACGAATATGATCATTTAGATGGGATTTTATCTACCCAACGTGCCATTGACGAAAAATCGTTTAAATGGAAAAAATACTGATGAAAAAATCAAAGATTTAAGAATTCATTGCATAATCCCACCTTACCTTTTGCCCTAATAATTCTAAAACCTAAAAACCTATTTCTTTTATAAGGAACTCACTTCAATAGGCAGGCTCAATTTTAAGAAAAAAACCCTGAAAAAGCTGTTTTTCTTAAAAAAATGCCGAAATTAGATGCATAAAAAAAATTCAACATGAGCCAGGCCTGTTTAATTTGCAATGCTGATTTACATTATGATGTTACAGCCAAAATGATGCGTTGTGTGATGTGCAATCACAGCTTTGAATCGAATGCCAAATGCATAAATGGACATTTTGTTTGCAATACTTGTCACGAAGAAAAAGCTTTCGATTATATTGAAAGCTATTGCAATGAACAACAGAGCAATAATGTTTTTGCTATTGCAAATAAAATTATGCGGCATTCGAGTTTTCATATGCATGGACCTGAACACCATTTTTTGGTTCCGGCGGTATTAATTACGGCCTATTACAATCATTTGGGCCAAAATCAGCTAATTAAACCAAAACTAATCATTGCCAAAAAAAGGGCAAAACAAATCTTGGGCGGTTTTTGTGGATTCTACGGCAGTTGCGGTGCAGCAATTGGCACCGGAATTTTTTTAAGTGTTGTTTTGGAAACTACCCCGGTTTCTGAAAATGAATGGCGATTGTGTAATTTAATAACGGCAACAAGTTTGAACGAAATTGCTAATCATGGCGGGCCAAGGTGTTGTAAGCGAGATACTTTTTTGGCTTTGGAAATGGCCATACCTTTTATTAAAGAAAACTTAAATATTGAGCTTCCTACAGAAAAAATCAGCTGTACCTTTTCTAGTCATAATAAGGAATGTAAACAGGAAGAATGTAAATATTTTAACAGTTTGTCCGGCTAAAATTTGAATAATTGGGCCAAAGCCCGGTGGAGGCTAGGTTTTGAATAGCCCCGGTATTAATGCCGGGCTAATTGATAAGCCATTGAAAAATGGGCTTTAGCCCAGTCTGAAAATCAATATTTTAGGATGGACAGGCTGGTAAAAATTATCTTGTTTCTTTTTTTATTGGAAAATAATGATATTTTAATCCAAAATTAAACACTGCCTAATTTTAGTAAGATATCAAGAGTTTTTGTAAACCGGTATCAACTCAACACCTTTTTGTTGAAGAATTTGCTTGGCTTCTTCGTAGTCAGGCGTTACGCCAAGCATAAATCCACCTCCTCCAGAACCGCAAAGTTTCAAGGAATATTTCTTGCTTTCAACCCCTTCCTTCCATATTGTGCGAACAGATTCCGGAATCATATGATCGAAATATTTGAGCTGAAATGCAGAAAGTTGGTTTAGTTGCTCAAAAAATTCATTGCCTTTTCCTTCAAGCAAGGTGTTGATCAATTTATTATTCATCGGAATAAGCTCATTATCAATAGCTTGTTTATACGAAGGCTCATTATAACTTTCTAAAAAATGCTTGACCAATGGCGCAGTTTTTCCGGGTTTTCCACTATTAATCAGGAAAATGGCACCATTTTTATCGAATTTATTACGGGGAATACCTACAGTTTTAATTTCACTCGAATTCATTATTAATAGTGGGTATTGGATATAACAATTCAGCGGATCCAAGCCTGAACTTTTACCGTGAAAATAGGATTCCATTTGTGCAAAAATGGCCTTTAATTTGAAAACGCTTTTCTTGCTTAAATTTCTGTTGCTCTGAATCTTTTCTTCGGCATATTCATCATAAATAGCAGCAACCAAAGCGCCCGAACTTCCAACACCATAGCCTTGCGGAATGGTAGATTCAAAATACAATCCGCGTTGAATATCTGAATGAAGCCGTTTAATATTAATCGGACAAAGTAATTCTCCGTTTTCTTTCAACTTTTCCAAATATTCTGCAAATTCTTTTATGGATTGATTGGATTCCTTGGCCCACTCAAAATCGGTGTATTTATAATTGGATATAAAACTCAACTGGCCCTTAAAGTGCGTATAAGGAATAGTTAGAGCCATGGAATTAAAAATAACGCTGTATTCTCCGAATAATAAGATTTTCCCGTAAAAAACTTCGCTTTTCTTTTGTATCATATCAATTTAATCTTTTTGGTCCATCACCAATCTTATCGTAAATAACTTTTTGTCCTTCACAATGTATTAATAATTCTTCGTCGATAAACTCCTGAATCTGCGTTTTATTCTCTTCGTGATAAATTAAATGCACATTTGGTCCGGCATCGAGCGTGAAACAAACGAACAGTCCGGATGTATTTCTGAAATTTCTTATTTTATCCAAAATCGTAAGGGTGTTTGGATGCAAGAGTGAATACCAAGGGTTTGAACTCAGCATCAATGCATGCAAACTCAAAGCCTCATTTTCAACAATTTGTATAAAAGCAGCTGTATCTGCCTTGCTCATTGCAGCCAAAAGGCCATTCAAATTTTTTCTACTTTGAATAATACGTGCTTCGGCATAAGGATGCTTTTCCATCAAAGCGTGTCCGGCACGACTTGATACCGATTTTTCTTTTTCATTTACAATTAAAATACTATCGTTAAGCCCTCTAAAAAAAGGATGGATTTCATAATTGATATCAATAGCATATTCATTGCTGCACTCAGTAATTTCAGTATAATCTCCCCAAATTGAAAAACCTTTATACACCGAGCGACAGGCACTTCCGGAGCCCAACCGGGCAATAAAAGAAGCTTTTTGGTAAAAATCACTTTCTTCTTTTAAACCTCCGGTCAGTTCCTGCTCTAAACTGCACAAACACAAAGCCAAAGCACTCATTGAAGAAGCAGAAGATGCGATGCCGGCCGAATGTGGAAAACTGTTTTTGCTTTCAATCTGTAGATCGACTTGCTTTAAAAACGGAAAAAACAAATCCAAATCATCCAAAAATTGAAAGATTTTTTTTGCAAATGCCTCATTTTCATTTCCGTCAAAACGAAATATTCGCTTTGATTTATCTTCTTTTTTTATGGAATATTTTACGCTTGTTTGTGTAAATGATTCCGACAATCCAAAACTTAATGATGGATTTTTAGGCAATTGAATACCAAATTTTCCCCAATATTTAATCAGCGCAATATTCGACGGGCTTTGCCAGGTAATGATACCTTCCTGATTTAATGCGTTTTGTACAAATGACGAGTAAAACTGATTTAAACTCACTATGATAATTTCGGGCAAAAATACAGATTTTAGTTTAACCTGAAAATGAAAAATTGATTCGAACGAACCCTAAAATTTTTTAGAAAATGCGGCTTGAAAAAATATCAATACACAATGCCTTTGTGTCTCCGTGCCTCTGTGGTTAAAAAACTATGCGTAATTATGCCACAAAAGCACAACACACTAAAATTGATGGAAAGATTGGTCCATTTATTTTTGTGCAATTTTGTGTTTTTGTGTGTTGGTGGCAAAAATGAATCAAACGACTTAAATAAAATAAAACCTCTTAATATCTAAACCCAAATAAAACTCACAAGCTATCCTTGCAATTGCCTACTTTTGCCTAAAATTAGAACTGAATGGCCGTTTCCTATATAGTTGCAGAAAGCTTAAGTAAATCCTGGGGCGATAAACCTTTGTTTCAAGACCTGAATATGGTTATTAACGAAGGTGAAAAAATTGCATTGCTTGCACAAAATGGAACAGGAAAAACCAGCCTGATAAATATTCTGTGCGGACTGGATATTCCCGATAGTGGCGAAGTCAGAAAAAAAGAAAATCTCCGTATTGCCTATTTGCAACAAGAACCTAGTTTCGACAAGCATTTAACAATTAATGAGGTTCTTTTTCATTCCGACAACAGATTTATCGAAATAATCAAAAATTATCATAAAGCCTTAAAAGCGTATTCAGCAGAAATAAGTGCGCTTACCCAAAAAAGGCTGGATGAATCTATTCATGAGATGGATCATGCACAGGCCTGGGATTATGAAAACAGGATAAAAGAAGTGCTCGAAAAATTTGAACTGAACAATTTTGATCAAAAAGTCGGGACTTTATCCGGCGGACAGTTAAAAAAACTGGCTCTGGCTTCCATTCTGATAGACGATGCCGATTTGATGGTTTTGGATGAGCCAACCAATCATTTGGATATTCATATGATTGAATGGTTGGAGAACTATTTGAGCAATCAAAAAATGAGTTTGCTTTTAGTAACTCACGATCGCTATTTTTTAGATGAAGTTTGCGATGTAATAATTGAAATTGACCAGCAACAAAGTTTTATTTATCGGGGCAATTACAATTATTTTGTACAAAAAAAAGCTGCAAGAGAAGCCGCTAAAGCTTCTGAAATAGAAAAAGCCAAAAACACTTACCGCACCGAATTGGAATGGATGCGCCGCCAACCAAAAGCACGAACACATAAATCAAAAGCACGTATCGATTCATTCTATGAAATAGAAAAAGTGGCCAAAAAAAGGCTTGAAAAAAAACAGCTCGATTTTAAAGTAAAAATGAGTCGCCAAGGCCGAAATATTTTAGAGATTAAAAACTTAAGCAAAAGTTATGGCGATTTAGATTTAATCAAAAACTTCGATTATCTATTCAAAAAAGGCGAACGTATTGGTATTGTTGGAGATAACGGAAGCGGCAAAACTTCCTTACTGGATTTATTAACTCAGAAAATCGCTCCTGATTCAGGAGAAATTATCGTTGGCGAAACCACACGTTTTGGTTATTTTACGCAAGGCGGA
>JAZDJM010000323.1:0-6023 GCA_043804305.1 Bacteroidota bacterium | reverse complement strand
CTGAAAAGAAAGTCAATGTTCTTCCCTATAAAAAAGGAAAAACCAAGGTGCGAAACCGTTTTTTAAATTATTGGGTTATTAAAGATGAAGATGAAAAACTTTTCCTGAAAAAACGCAACGAAAAAGATGTCTGGCAGAATTTATACGACTTTCCTTTGTTTGAATCGGATGAAAACCTATTGGAAACAGCGCTTTTTGATAGCAACGCGATAATAGATTTTATCGGGAACAGCCGCTTTGTACTTAAAAAGATATCGCCTGTTAAAGTTCATCTGTTGTCGCACCAGAAACTACATATCCGCTTTATTGAGCTTCATCTTAGCGGTCAATTGCATACGGAGAAAGAATTACAGAAATTTACTTCAGCTGAAATTGAAAAACTCCCATTGCCTAAGCCTATTGAAGAATTTTTAAGCGATTTTTATTAATAATCCGGCCACATTGTTGTTTATTTGCAAAAAAGAAAATTCTATGCTAAATATAAAAACTTTTGCTTTTAATCCGTTTCAAACCAATACCTATATTCTAAGTGATGATAGCGGTGAAGCTATCGTAATCGATCCTTCTTTTTCTGATGAATATGAAGAGCAAAAATTTGATAATTATTTGATATCAAACAATTTAAAATTGGTTGGCGCTTACAATACGCATTTGCATTTCGATCATTGTTTTGGTGCACGCTATTTAAAGCAGAAATACAATTTGGATTATGCAGCACATCCCGATGGATTAAGATTTGTTGAAGGCGCTGCCCGGCAAGCTTCGGTTTACGGAATACAAATTCCGGAGATTGAGATTCCTGCGCTTACAATTACCGAAAAGGATACGATAAAATTTGGAGAGAGCGAATTGCGTATTTTAAATACGCCGGGACATGCTGCCGGTAGTTTGTGCTTTGTTTCCGACAGCCAGCGTTTTGTAATTACCGGCGATGTTTTATTCAGGGAAAGCATTGGAAGAACCGATTTACCCACAGGCAATCTGGATACCTTACTCGAAAGTATTCACACCAAGCTTTTTACTTTAGATGGAGATTATAAGGTTTATCCAGGACACGGTCCGGCTACAAGCATAGCTGAAGAAATTGCAGGAAATCCATTTCTTAAATTTGGCGAAATACATTAGAAACATCCAATTGCATCATACAGTTGAAATGCTTTTCTGGGCACGAATCGAAGCCTAATTTGCTGCATGGCCGGCATTTTAAGTTTTTATTCTCTATAACAATAGACAAATTCTGATTTTGCGGAAAATAGGGATACATACCAAATTCAGGAATTGTATTTCCCCACAGGGAGACTATTTTCTTTTTAAACGCAGCGGCAATGTGCATTAATCCGGTATCACCGGTAATAATCAATTGAGCATCACTAATTACAGCCGCCGATTGATTTAAGCTGATTAATCCGCAGGCATTAAATATAGTCTGTTTTTTAAACTCCTTTTCGAGTACCTCACCCATTTCTTTTTCATTATCGCCACCCAGGAGAACAATTGGCAGTGGCGAAAGAGCAGCCATTTCTTTCCATTTCTGGAGAGGTATTTTTTTCGTAATATAGGTTCCAGCCAGAGAAAAAACCACATATTTCTCAGGAAAAGAATCCGGTAATGCTTTTATTTGCCGGCCATTATTTTCTAAAAAATAGTCGAGCCCTTGATTATCGTTTTCTACCGATAAAGGAACTAAAGCATCAAAATAGCGATCGACAATATGTTTTTCAGGCAGACGGTTAATTTTAAGTTTGACCATTAGCCACTTCTCAAAATTTATTTTATCATAACTAATGCTTTTTACAGCTAATTGTTTTTTAAGGATAAAACTTCTCAGATTTTTATGCAAATCGATAATTAAATCGAAATTTTCCAACTTCAGCTGTGCAATTACTTCCTGAATATTATTTTCGAAAGTGTGAATTTTAGTGATATACGGATTGTGGGCCAAAATATTCACAAATTTTTTTTTTTGTTAGAAAATGTATCTCACAACCTGCCAATTGTTGGTTTATGGCACGAACGACTGGTGTGGTCAACACCAAATCGCCTATGGAACTAAATCTCAGTATTAATATTTTATTTGATTGCTTTATCAAAATTGTTGATTTTCATTTCACAAAAATACTCGATTATCCTTTATTCTTTGCCATATTTGCATTTCTATTTTCGAACATAATGGAAACAAAAACCAAAAATCTATTGGCTATTCATATAGCCGTTTTACTTTTCGGCTTTGCCGGATTATTTGGTAAATGGGTTGATTTACCGGCAGTCCTAATTGTTTTTGGAAGGGTTTTCTTTGCAGCAGTGTTCTTATTTTTATATATGCTTTTTGCCAAAAAGTCATTTCGTTTAAATACAAAAAGCGATTATTTTACACTTTTTTTTTGCCGGCTCGTTGCTTGCCTTTCATTGGTTTACTTTTTTCTATTCGATTCAAATTTCGAGTGTTGCCATAGGTATTTTAGGCGTTTCTACTTTTTCAATATTCAGTGCTTTGCTCGAATCTTTTTTCTTTAAAGAAAAATTTTGTTATAAAAATCTGATTCCGGCCTTTTTAAGTGTAATTGGCATCTATATTATTTTGCCTGAATTCAGTTTCGAAAATAATATTACGCAAGGATTGTTTTGGGCAATACTTTCGGGTTTGGCATTTGCGCTTATTTCTTTTCTGAATCGGAAACAGGTTCAACGTTATAGTGGAAGCATTGTTGCTTTTTTTCAGGATATTAGTGCAACTATAGTTTTAATTCCAATACTATTTCTTGTAGATTTTAAACTGAGTTGGACAGCAACTGGTCAACTTATTCTGCTTGGCGGTGTTTTTACGGCTGTGGCCCATACTTTATTTATTAATGGGCTGAACGCCATTAAAGTTCATAAAGCAAGTGTGATTGCAAATATGGAGCCGGTATATGGAATTATTTTTGCGTTCTTTCTGCTAAATGAACGACCGGAATGGAACATACTTCTTGGTGGAGCCATAATTGTAGGGATGGCTTTTTGGGTAAGTTTGAGTAAAAAATAATTTAGAACCCGCCTAAATTTTTTATTATGTTTTTTTTACGCTAGTTTTTGTGTTTTTTTTGGTGTTTTATTGCTTTTGTGGCAAGAAAAATTAGGCCACCAAATTCCACTAAACAAATCAATTAATAAACGCATAGATAGAAGTCCAACGAGAATTTAAACATTCTTTTAATGTTTTGACAATCAATACGTTTTGGTCATGTTTTCAGGAATGGCTAAAATAAAATCACCTTTATTTTTATTCGATTCTGCCAAATCTTTAACTTCCTTTTGCTCAACGCTGCTAATCGTAATAATTTTCAAATTTGGATTAGATTGAAGCAAATACCATACTATGCCTTGGAAATCATCCGAATGATAAGACCCATTGAAATGGAGAAATATTTTTCCGTGTGACCAGTTTTTTAATATAAATTCAGCCATGGTTGCGTCTTTGGCTGCCTGAGCTTTGGGTATGTTTGCGTTTACATGAGGTGAGTCTTTCATCATTTCCAGCATATTCTTATAGCCTGATAATTCGCCATCGTAACTGATTGGAAGGCTGGCTATAAAATCTTTAGCTTGATCCGAAAGGCTATCTAATCCTTCAAATCCTTTGCTGCTCACCAATGCGGCATATCTACGCGGAATATTGGTGGCGACAAATCGTAAACCGCTGTCCTTTGCAAATTCGAACAGCGGTTTATAATCTGTTTTATAATTATTCCACAGCTTAACTTCTTTCTCAAAGTTAGCTTGCTTTATTGCTCCACTAAAATACTCATCGATTAAAAGTTGATTATCAGTCTCAAACATTTCGGCTCCCAAAACCAGATTTTTGGCTTTTACCGTATACAAGCTTTTTGTTACTTCAATCTGTAACCAGTGCCCAATCGGATTATTATGCAGTTCTCCAAAAAAGACGATATCAGCATTTTGCAATGCATCAATCATTTTTTCAAATTTAACCGCTTTACCTTCTTTGGTAAAAATTCGATAGGCTGGTTTATCTGATTTAAAAGCAGATAAACTTATAATTATCAATGCCAGAATGCTGATTTTTAACCGATTCATATTGATTTATTTTACGATTGATTCTTCCAATAATACCTCATAAACATATCCGTAGCCAAAATCTTTGTCATTTGCAACAACACCTTCAAATGTCATCACCTCTCCAACTGTTACAACAATATTTCCTGTTAATGTCAGATCATATTTTCCGTCAAAGGAAGTACCATCTTGAATATGAATCCAATTGGTATTCATGATTTCGGGGCTGAATTTTGTAACCTGACCTTTAACTATAACCGTTTTTCCTGCATAATTTTGCTTGTTTTCATAAAGTTCGGCAATACTTATGGCTCCTTTTGGAAGCTCAATGCTTAGTTCGAGTTGATCAGTAACGATTTTTCCGCTTGGCATCCCTCCCATCTCTACTTCTGTTTTAACCAAATCAGCCGGATCTTTTGAAACTTCCATTAAAAATGTAATTTCATCGAAAGGCCGTTCTAATTCCTGGCTATAAAAATCGGTCATTACCATTGGATTTGCAAAGAAAAATTCATCGCCTACTTTCACTTCCCGGGCTGTCATAGCATACCATTTTGATACTCCATTGCTTTCCCCTAAAATATAAGTGTAACCCCCGGCGTCCATGGTTTCCTGAACGATAAAACTTTCAAACTCAATGCTATTTTCAGCGTTTTTCTTATCGTTGTTCTTGCAACCTGCAAAAACTGCTAAGAACAGACTTAATAAAATTAATTTTTTCATTCGTAAATAGTTTTAATATAATTGTGAATGGAACCCGCATGTGAGATTTTCCATCATATTCGTTTAACGAACATGCCCGTTGTTTAAATTTCTTCTAAGATGAAATATTTAATTAACTCATAACTTGAACGTTAAAACGTCATGAGGAATATTCTATCTTTTTTCCAAAGTACGCGAATTTTCCTTTTTACCCTTGTTATTAAATTGATAAAATTTTTAAATTCTTTAAAAACGCTTCTGCAAACTTATATAAATTCTGTTATACTGATTATCTGACTCAAAAACGCCTTCGTAGCTTGTTGAAAAATTCAATTTTTTTGCAATTTGCCAGTTCAAATTGATTTCAGCTATATTTTGATTTAGAGGAATGCTGCTATTTACAAAGTCGTATTTTACATGCCGCAGGTTTAAACCCATTCCGAGTTTTCCTGAAAAAAGATCTTTATCAAGTTGAACACCATATATTTGCCCGTCGAGATAGGCGGTTTGCAGCAAGTTTGCTGTTACACCTATAGAAGCATCCAAAAAAGGAAGCTGAGCATAACGCACATAAATATTTGCATTCTTCGATGGCCTAGAATCTTCCGGACGATTGCGATAGCTTGCACTTGCTCCTATCGATAATTTATTTACCGGCCTGTAATTCATTCTTAAACGATAACCTTGTCGGGTAGATGATTCTAAAATACTATCGGCCAATGCCTGAAATGTTTCGTAATAAACAACATTTTTTCGGGCATCGTAAGAAGCGGTTAAATTAAATCTTTGACTAAAGCGGTAGCTCAGCGATGTAAACATGCTTGTTAAACTTAAGTCATTTGTTGGCGTTCCATTAATCAGTTTATACATGTCCATTTCAAAAGAAACGAATGCGTTTACATTTTTTGCCAGTGAATTGGAATGCTGAAAATACATAAAACGCCGGTCGGTTTTTCCGCTGTTTTTTTGTTCAAAAATCGAGAAGGTATTTTCCATTAATCCACTTTTGCCATTGTATTGATGAGCAGCATAAAAGCCAAATTCAAACAGGCTAAAATCAAATGAGTAATCCAGATAATTCGGACGAGCGCCCACAGCAGCTCCAAAAGTAAAATTATTTACTTGTGTTTCTGCCTGAATTCCATCAATGGCGCCAACATTTGCAATTTTATTGTTTATCTTTCTGCCAATCCACAAGCGTGTTTTTTTGGAAAAATCATAACGTGCAGCCAAAGTGTAGATTTTTAAATCGCTGAATTCGATTGGAA
>JAZDJM010000322.1:0-2427 GCA_043804305.1 Bacteroidota bacterium | reverse complement strand
GCTTACAAAGAATATGGTTTTAAAGCAAAAACCAAGTTTGAAAATGGTCTAAAAAATACTATTGAATGGTATAAGTATAATTCTTGTAATATATGAAATAGGGAAGGGATTCATAGTAGGAAAATTTAAAACATAGAGCTATTTCGATATGTAAAAATAGGAAGTTCGTAGTGATGTTCAGAGAAATCAAAAAGTGTCTTATTTGTGGGAATGAAGCACTGGAGCCGATCATTGATTTAGGGATTCAAAGCCTTACAGGAGTTTTTCCGCGAACAAAGGGCATGCCGATCGGTAAAGGGCCATTGCAATTAGTGAAATGTCAGGAAGATAAAGATGTAAAGCATTGCGGATTGGTTCAGCTGCGGCATATTTACAATACGGGGGATTTGTATGGCCAGACGTATGGTTATCGTTCGAGTTTAAATCGTTCGATGGTGAATCATCTGCACTCCAAGGTCAAGCGGATTATGAGAAGAGTGTCCCTGAAACAGCAGGATATGGTGATCGATATCGGTAGTAATGATAGCACTCTGTTACAGGGCTACCCCGCAAAACAGTTTACGCTTGTTGGCGTTGATCCTCTTGGCGAAAAAATGCGCAAGTATTACCCGACGCACATACATTTGATTACAGATTACTTTAGTAAGAAGGCATTGGAAAAGTATTTTGGTTCCCGTAAAGCTAAAATCATTACGTCGATAGCGATGTTTTATGATTTGGAATCTCCGCTTGCATTTATGCAACAGGTTTATGAACTATTGGCGAATGATGGGGTGTGGGTTTTTGAACAGAGCTATATGCCAACCATGCTTTATATGAATTCATATGATACGGTTTGTCATGAACACCTGGAATATTATTGTTTAAAACAAATTAAGTGGATGGTAGATCGGGTAGGATTTAAAATTATTGATGTGGAATTTAATAAGATTAATGGAGGAAGCTTTTCAGTTATGGTTGCTAAACAAGATTCTTCTCATCGCGAGGCAAGAGGTATCGTTACGCGAATTCTAAAAACTGAAAAAAATCTGGGTTTGCATTCACTGAAACCATACAAGGCTTTTCGGGAAAGAGTATTACAACACAAGAAAAAATTTCAAGCGCGAATTAGGAAACTTAACAAAAACGGAAAAAAAGTTTTAGGGTACGGTGCTTCCACTAAGGGTAATGTGATTCTGCAGTACTGTAAATTACGGGAGAAAGATATTCCTTTTATTGCTGAAGTTAATCCGGATAAATTCGGAGCTTATACACCTGGTACCTTGATTCCTATCATTTCGGAACAAGAGGCTAGGGCTATGAAGCCGGATTATTTTGTAGTCTTACCATGGCATTTTAAAGATAATATTGTTACACGAGAAATAGAATTCTTGAAGGGAGGCGGAAAATTATTATTTCCTCTGCCATCCCCGGAGGTTGTAAGATTATGAAGCGCGCGGTTATCGTGGGCGTTCAAGGCCAAGATGGCCAACTCCTTTACAATTTTTTGCTGAAGAAACGATATTCGGTCTTGGGAATCGATAAAAACATAATTCGTTCTTCTTTAGAAGCTTCGTTTAAACAAGTTGATATTCTAAAATTTACTGAAGTTTCCCATTTGATAGAAGAATTCCAGCCAAAGGAAGTGTATTACTTGGCGGCCTTTCACCATTCGTCAGAAGATCTACCGATTGAGAATGTGGAATTGCTTAGGCGCAGCTACGAGGTACATGTGTGCGGGCTTGCAAATTTCTTAGAAGCCATAAAGTACTCTTGCTTCAAAACGCGGATTTTTTATGCGGCTTCATCGCATATTTTCGGTGAGACTGAAAAAGCAATTCAGGATGAAAATACGCCGATTAATCCAAGTTGCATTTATGGGATTACAAAGGCAGCAGGTTTGGCCCTTTGTAGGTTTTATCGGTTCCGATACGGTATTTTTGCTGCTGTGGGGATCCTTTATAATCATGAGTCGGCCTTCCGGCCTGAGCACTTTGTTTCCAAAAAAATTATAAAGGGCGCGATTAATATTAAAAGGGGAAATCAGAAAGAATTGGTGTTGGGAGATTTGAGAGCGGTGATTGATTGGGGATATGCTCCGGATTATGTGCGGGCCATGCATCTTATTCTCAAGCATAAAGTTCCGGATGATTTTATTGTTGCCACTGGCAAGCGACACACAGTTTTAGATTTTGTTAAGGTGGCCTTTGGGTATTTGAAGCTTGACTGGAAATTATATGTTAAAGAAAACCGCCGTATCGTATGTAAGCAAAGCTTCCGCCGTGTTGGCAACCCAACGTACTTAACTATCAATACCGGATGGAAACCTTCAGTGGATTTTAAGGAGATGATTAAATTGCTTTTGCCCGATAGGGTTTCATGATGAATCGAAGCCAGACACTGGTATTTATACCAACCTATAATGAACGCGAGAACGTTGAAAAGATA
>JAZDJM010000321.1:0-9026 GCA_043804305.1 Bacteroidota bacterium | reverse complement strand
TTTGCAGCCGCAAAAATGGTCTAGTAGCTCAGTTGGATAGAGCAACAGCCTTCTAAGCTGTGGGTCCCAGGTTCGAATCCTGGCTAGATCACCTCTTCAGTTATAACGCACTGTAAATTAATGGTTACAGTGCGTTTTTTATGAAATTATTTTTGAATGAATTGAAACTTTTAAATGACCTCTTGAAATCGTTATCAACATCCGCCAATTTTTTAATGTGGTTTTAAATATTACTTAGGCTTGATTGCATGCAACTAAACCAGCAAATAAAAACAATCAGGAAATTTCTTATTCCTTTCGCAATTGCTTTTTAATCCGATACTGATTTAAAAATAGCCAGGCAGTCCCAAAAATAATTAAAAACAAGGGCAAAGCTCCGGGTTCATCTTCTACCCAAATCATATAAATTAATAAGATTGTCCCAATGAGCAAACTAATAACCGAAAGAATTCTTTGAGTTTTCAATTTTTGACTGATTTCATTTTTCATTTTATGCTCTATTTAATTATGAATTGGTATCCAATTTCATTAAACGTAAAAGTACTTTGTAATACAAAGTAAAATAAAATAATCTACACTCAATAATTTTTTGGAGATAAATTAGAATTATTTTAATTCGAGAGGATTATGAAACCTTCATGCCGGTCAGTTTTTAAGCCTTGCTTAATTTCAGAATTTTATATAGGTTTGAAGAAGTTGTTTTAGAATTCATATATTAAACTTTTAGCGATGAGAATTAGCCTAATAGCCACAATTTTAAGCATAATAACAATTGGATTTACCTATGGACAGTCTAAGCCTTTCGACAGGCTTAACTTTATAATTGGAGAATGGGAAGGTCAGGGAAGCGGATTTGGAAATGAAAAGTCAAGCATTCAATCCAGTTTCATCTTTGCAATGAACGGAAAATACATTGAAGTGCTTAACGAATCGAAATTTGAACCTACATCTAAGAATCTTACAGGTGAATACCATAAAGATCAGGGCTTTATCAGCTACGATAAAAGCAGGAAAAAAATTGTATTCCGTCAATTCCACATCGAAGGTTTTGTAAATCAGTACGTGCTTCAGGATTCAGTTTCAAACGATTCTCTACTCGTGTTTGAAACTGAAACTATTGAAAACTTCGTTTCGAACGGAAAAACACGATGGACCATAAAAAAACTAAGCGAAAATCAAATCCAGACTGTTTTTGATGTATATATGCCCGATAAAGGCTATACTTGCTATGGCGCTAATACACTCCGTAAAAAGCAAGCTTTCGATGGTGATTTGGTGCCAAAAGTTACCGGAATAGGCGGTATTTTCTTTTTTTCGGATAATCCCCTAAAAACAAAAACATGGTATGCTGAAAACCTTGGCCTTGAAATAACCCAATGGGGCTCAAGTTTTGAGTTCAGAAATGCCCACAGGCCCGATGAAATCAATTATTTACAGTGGAGCCCTTTTAAAACCGGAAATTCTTATTTTGCTCCTTCCAAAAAAGAGTTTATGATAAACTACAGAGTCCAAAATATTGATGCACTGGTTGATAAATTAAGGGCAAATGGAGTAACCATCCTAAATGAGATAGAAGCTTATGACTATGGAAAATTTGTTCATATTATGGATGAGGAAGGCAATAAAATAGAACTTTGGGAGCCGGTAGACATTGTTTTTACCAAAATGGGCGGAAAAACAACCAAATAATCCATACTTACCCTAAGATAAAAAACAAAAGGACGATTTTTCAAAGCTACGATATAATCCCCTAGTAAATTCAGCTTATACCAAACCTGTAAAACCCATAAAGGCAAGTGCTAAAATCCCTGCAGAAACCAGGGCTATCGGCACGCCACGCATTCCTTTTGGCACTTCCATAAGGTCTAAATGTTCGCGGATTCCGGCAAAAATTACCATTGCTAAAGAAAATCCAATGGCTGTTGCTATTGAAAACACAACTCCTTCGATTAAATTGAAATCTTTTTGAATGGTTAAAATGGCAACACCCAATACCGCACAATTAGTGGTAATTAAAGGCAGAAAAACACCCAATGCACCATAGAGTGCCGGACTGACTTTCTTAAGAATAATCTCAACCATTTGTACCAATGCAGCAATAACCAAGATAAAAGTAATTGTTTGCAAAAAAGTGATACTAAAAGGAACTAAAATATAGTTTTGAATCAACCAGGTTACCACAGTGGCCAACGTCATTACAAATAAAACGGCTCCTCCCATCCCAACTGAAGTAGAAATTTTACCTGAAACGCCAACAAATGGACAAATACCCAAAAACTGGGCAAGTACAATGTTGTTAACAAAAATAGCGGCAATAATTATAATAGCATATTCCATGATTCGATGTCTTTAAAATTTATGCGTCCTTTTTATTTAAACGATTGATTATGGCAATTATATATCCCAAAGCTATAAAGGCTCCAGGAGCAAGCACAAATACAAGCATGCCATCGTCCTGAATAAACTTGAAGCTAAATAGTGCTCCACTGCCTAAAAGTTCCCTGACCGCACCCAATAAAGTCAGTGCAAAAGAAAAACCCAATCCCATCCCCAACCCATCGATTATGGATGACCCAATGCTGTTTTTTGAGGCAAAAGCTTCGGCACGCCCAAGGACAATACAGTTTACAACAATTAAAGGAATAAACAAGCCTAACTGCTCAAACAATGCAGGTAAATAGGCCTGCATCACTAGCTCCACAATGGTAACGAATGAGGCAATAATGACAATAAAGGCCGGAATTCTCACCTTATCGGGAATAAAATTCTTGATGGCAGAAACCACCAGGTTTGAACCAATCAATACAAAAGTAGTGGCCAAACCCATTCCTAATCCATTGACGGCGGAAGTAGTTACACCTAAAGTCGGACACAATCCCAACAGCAAGACAAAAACAGGATTTTCCTTGATAAAACCTTTGGTTAAATTCTTAATCTGACTCATTATTTATTTCCTCCTTTATCTTTTACGTAGGTGTCGTAAGCCCTTTGTGCAGCGTCGCCAAATGCTCTCGAACTAATTGTTGCAGCTGTAATTGCATCAACATCTCCCTTGTCTTTTTTCACTTTTAAATTAAATTCGGCGGGATGAACACCAATGAATTGATCCTTAAATTTAGGTTCAGCCATTTTTGTGCCCAAACCGGGAGTTTCTTTATGTTCCAAAACCGAAATATTATGAATACTTCCATCAGGCAAGAACCCAACCATCAGTTTTATCAATCCAGAAAAACCTTTCATAGTGTATGTATTTACAGCAGTTCCAATAACTACACTATCCTTTTTAGCAATATAAAACTGCAATATTTCCGTTCCGTCAGCTTCTTGCACAGTTTTTTCTTGAATCTGATCGAATTCAGGAAGAACGGCTTTTATTGCATCATTTAATTTTTTTTGCTTTGCAATTTCGATGGGTTCCTTAGTCAGGTTGTACACACTTCCCAGAGCTAGTCCTGCTAAAGAAGTGACCACAAAAAGGACAATTACCATATTAAAAAATGTTGATTGTGTTTTAGCCGCCATAATTATTTCCTCCCAAAACTACTTGGTTTAAAAGCATTATTTAAGAGCGGAGTTACCGCATTCATTATCAAAACAGCAAACGACATCCCTTCGGGATAGGCTCCCCAAACGCGTATAATTACGGTTAGCAGTCCAATTCCGATTCCATAAACCAATTGTCCGTTTCTTGACATGGGCGAAGTGACCATATCAGTCGCCATAAATACAGCTCCAAGCATCATTCCCCCTGTTAGCAGATGAAATACCGGATTGACATAATGTGTTGGATCGATTAACCAGAAGATTCCTGAAAAAACAATGACCGAAAGCAAAATGCTTATCGGAATTTCCCAGGTAATTATTTTTTTCCACAGCATAAATATTCCACCCAAAAGAATGGCCAGTGCCGAAACTTCTCCCAATGAACCGCCTATTCCACCAACAAATTGTTGCATAAATGATGGCACTTCAAGCATAAGTTCATCCACCGTTCTGCCGGCATCCAATCCTTCCTTTACTATGCCTAAGACTGTTGGGCCGGTGATTGCATCGGCAATTCCTTCGGTGATTGGTGTAATTTTGGGCCAGGATGTCATTTGCACCGGAAAGGAAATTAAGAGGAACACACGGCCAACGATTGCCGGATTAAAAATATTTTTTCCAAGTCCTCCAAATGACATTTTTCCCATTCCAATGGCAACGAGTGCACCCAGAACAATAATCCACCACGGTAAATTAGATGGCACATTAAAAGCCAATAAAATACCGGTTATCGCAGCAGAACCATCCGTATAGGTATCAGATCCTTTAATCAGGTATTTTTGAAATAGCCATTCGAAAACCAAGGAAGCAGCTACAGCTATCAACATCACTCTAAGTGCATCTATTCCAAAAAAGTAAATAGAAATAAGCATGGCCGGAACCATGGCATAGACTACTCCCCACATTATTTTTTTAACCGAATAATCTCCCTGTATATGCGGAGATGACGAAATCGATAATAAACTCATACGCTATCTTATTTCTGATTTCTATTTCTAATTATTTGACCCACTTTGTTCTTTCCTAAACGAATATAATCGAGCAATGGAATATTGGAAGGGCAGGTATACGAACACGAACCACATTCTATACAATCCATAACAAATTCTTTTTCCACGGCATCATACTTAGCAAGTTTGGTTGTTTTTGCCAAAAGATAAGGTTCCAGCCCCATGGGACAGACACTAACGCATTTTGAACATCTGATGCAGGTGTTCGACTCCAACCTTTTTGATTCATTTTCAGGCATTAATAAAATACCTGAAGTACCTTTCACCACCGGAATATCAATATTTAAAATTGCCTTTCCCATCATCGGGCCGCCACTAATAACTTTTCCAGTATCTTCGGGCAGTCCGTGAGCAGCTTCAATTAAATCTTTTACCGGTGTGCCAATACGAACCAAAAAATTGGAAGGTTTCTTTATGGATTTGCCGGTTACTGTAACTATACGCTCGAATAAAGGTTTATTTTTCTGAACTGCTTCATAAACAGCAAGTGCTGTACCCACATTATTTACAACACAACCAATCTCGAGCGGCAGTTTACCAGATGGAACTTCTCGCCCTGTCAAAGCTTTAATTAATTGTTTTTCGCCACCTTGTGGATATTTAACTTTTAATTGATGAACACTGATTCCTTTATAGCGCGTAACCAGTTTGGTCAAATGCTCAATGGCATCAGTCTTGTTATTTTCAATACCAATCATAGCCTTATCTACACCCAAACCTTTCATCAGAATAGAAACACCTATCAGCATCTCTTCTCCTTTCTCCAACATCAGGCGATGATCAGAGGTAAGATAAGGCTCACACTCAACACCGTTTATTATTAAATAATCAACTTTCTTACCATCCGGCACCATAAGTTTAACATAGGATGGGAATGTGGCACCACCAAGTCCGACAACACCCATTTCGTTGATTTTATCGATGATTTCTTTTTGATTCAGTTTGATATCAGCATCGATATCTGCTGTCCGGTCAATCGATTCCAGCCAATCATCACCTTCTACATTGATAACAATTGAAGGTTTCCTGAATCCGCTGCTATCATAAACTTCATCAATTTTAAATACTTTTCCTGAAACCGGAGAATGAATATTGGCCGAAATAAACCCACTTGATTTTGCAATAAGCTGACCAACTTTTACTTCATCGCCTTTATTCACCACCGGAGTTGCCGGAGCTCCAAGATGCTGGCTCAACGGAACACTCACTTGTTTTGGCAAAGCAAGTGTCTCTATTGCGGCTTCAGCAGAAAATTTATTTTCGGGTGGATGAACACCTCCTAATTTAAAGGTTTGCATATATATCCCTTTATTTATTTTTGAGAAAATAATTCAATTATTCCAGATTACTGTTATTATTTTCGTTTGTTATACGATTTGGTTTTGTACTTACCGTTTCTGCAGTTTCAGAAACCTGCTCTTTACTTACAAGTTTCTTTAACGGAAAATTGATTTCGTGAATGGCATCAGTAGGGCAAACTTCAACGCATTTTCGACACAATTTACACTTTTCAAAATCGATATATGCGCGGTTATTTTTCATTTCGATGGCCTCAAACGGACATACATTAAAGCATTTTGAACAGGCAATGCATGCCACTGAACAATTTTTCTTAGCCGGTGCTCCTTTTTCTTCATTTACACATGAAACAAAAATACGACGTTCTTTTTTGCCTACATTTCTGAGTTCAATGATATCTCTTGGACACGCTATTACACAAGCCCCACAAGCAACACATTTATTATTGACTTCAGGTAAGCCTGTTTCAGGATTCATATGAATTGCATCAAAATCGCAGGCTGCAACACAATCGCCCAAACCTAAACAGCCAAAAGAACAACCTCCATCACCCGTGTATAAAACACTTGCTGAGGCACAACTTGAAATGCCGTCGTACTCCACTTTTTTTGGTGAGTTTTTATAGGAACCATTGCATCGAATCACAGCAATCTTAGGTTCAGTTACATCAGCCACTAAACCAAGAATTGCAGCCACTTGTTGCATTACCTCAGCGCCTCCGACCGGACAGTTAAACCCTTCCATATTCCCTGCTTTTACCATACTTTCGGCAAAAGCCCTACAACCGGCATATCCACATCCTCCACAATTTGCACTGGGTAAAACCTCTTCTACCTCATCAATTCGAGGATCTTCAAAGACTTTAAACTTCTGCGCCACGAAAAATAAAATTATCGCGGCCACAACGCCCATGGCTCCTAACGAAACAACTGCATAAATTAATACTTCGTTCACAATTCAAGTGTTTTAGCGAGTTTAATAAAACTTTTTTTATTAGGCAAAAGTATGAACAAATTTAAAATCAATGAATTTCTTTTTTTCGAATGAAAGTATTATTATATAACTGATTATCCAATACATATAATTTATTAGATATTTATCTTATAAAACCAATACTTGTATTACGACCTGTATTACTGCACCTTACACTAAGACGTTTAGAATGATTATAAATTTAATTTTTTTCGAGTGGAAGGCCTATATTTGCATGAATATCTAAAACAATAGATGAACGAAAAAATAAAAATCGATTTAACAGCAAGCCAGTTCTCGTCTTTGGCCCAATGTATGCTCAGCATAGAAGGTGGTTATTGCGAAGATTTTGATAAAGAAATTATGGCCAGGTTTCTTCTGGGCAGAGTACTAAAAAAAATGATTAATCGATTTCAGGATTTGAAAAATCGAAATAAAATTACACTTAACCGTGCTGAGGCAGTGGCTTTCAGAACGATTATGAACGAACATATTGACAATTGCGGAATTTATGAGCAAACCATAATCCGCGAAATTTTAACTCAAATAGATTCTAAAATATAAACCCTTATCAGATGAATGCTTTCAAAGCTTACGACATTCGTGGCGTATATAATCGCGATTTTAATAAAGAAGATGTGTATAAAATCGGATTTTTTCTTCCTCAACTTCTAAAAACAAAAAAAGTTCTGGTTGGCCGCGATGTCCGAACCTCTTCACCCGAAATTTATGAATACCTCACCAAAGGAATAACAGACTCGGGTGCTGATGTTTACGATACCGGTTTTGCCACAACACCAATGATATATTGGGGAACTGCTCAATATCAATTTGATGCATCGGTGATGATAACAGCCTCACACAATCCAAAAGAGTACAATGGTTTAAAATTTTCGAGAACCAATGCGTTGCCTGTGGGGTACGACAGTGGCTTACAGGAGTTAGAGCAATTGGTCTTAAACGAAAAAATTGAAGTTGCTTCCATCAAAGGATTAATTATTGATTTTGATTACCAGGCCGATTACCTTGCCTTTCAAAAAGAGAAATTAAAAGACATTTCTAATTTGAACATTGCCGTTGATGTTTCAAACGGAATGGCAGGTTTGTTTATTCGGGCTATTTTAGGTGATAAGGTACATTATATTTTTGAGGATCTAGACGGCACTTTCCCCAATCATGAAGCCAATCCGCTTGAACCGGAAAATATCGTAGATGCACAAAAATTAGTCAGAGAAACAAAAGCAGATATCGGAGTTATTTTTGATGGTGATGCCGACCGGGTTATGTTTGTGGATGAAAACGCACGGTTTATTTCGCCTGATTTGATTATCGCACTTTTAGCCAATCATTTTTTGAAAGAAAAAACCAAAGGCGTAAGAGTATTACAAGACATTCGTACCTCAAAAGCTGTTGGAGAATATGTGGCCAAATTCAAGGGCGAAATGCATATGTGGAGAGTTGGAAGGGCTTATGCTGCTCTAAAATTGCGAGAAATTGATGGTTTGTTTGGCGGGGAATTAGCAGGACATTATTATTTTAAAGAATTCTTTTATTCCGATTCAGGATTGATGGCCGCATGTTTGGTGCTGAATATTGTAAGTGATTTCAAGAAAAAAGGAATTAGCTTATCACAAGCCATCGCCGAAATTGAAGTTTATAAAAATTCAGGCGAAATCAATTTTAAAATTCAACAAAAAAAGGAAGCTATGGATGCCGTAATTGCTCATTTTAAGCAAAACGGAAAACCGGATGCCTTTTACGATTTCGACGGTTACCGGATTGAATATCCGGACTGGTGGTTAAATATTCGCCCATCGAATACTGAACCTTATTTACGTTTTTTAGCCGAAGCAAAAACAGCCGAATTGTTGGAGAAAATCGTAAGGGAATCTAAAGAGATAATTGAGAAATATAGATAATGTGATAATGTGATAATTATCCGATTAACACATTGTTAAATTATTGAATTAATTTCAGGGTGTTGAACCTGAAACCGGCAAAACTTTTCCGTTATAATATTTTGATCCTGAACAGGCAAATTCCGCCAAATATTCGCCCATTTCTTCAGCATTTAAAGGTGCTTTATAATCCGGGAATGCTTGGCGAAGCATTTCCGTATCAACCGCTCCAAAAGCAAGTGCGTTGACTTTTATTCCTTTATCGGCTAATTCAACAGCCAGGCTTTCAGTAAAAATTGAAACT